>CALXZU010000003.1 GCA_944393325.1 uncultured Clostridia bacterium | reverse complement strand
TATTTCATTAGTATTACAAACCTTGTAATATTCTGTGGATAACTATTTTTATTTTTCATCTAGTCTGAACAGTAACACTTTTTATGCAAGTTTTCTGTTTTTATTAAGTTATTTGTTTATGAAAACTGTTTAGAACAATTTTTTTGGCTTCTACATTCTTTATTTTTTTATATTTTTTATTATTTTTCTATTATTGGGAAACTTTTTTATTTTTACTTAATATTATATTTCATAAGTACATATATTTTTATTAGAGGTGATTTTTTTGGATAATAATTTTAATATAGATAAAAATACTATGGATAAACTAAATTCTATGATGAAAAATGGTGATGTTTCTAAACTGATATCACAAATTCCACCCGAAATGATGGAAAATTTTTCTTCTTTAATGAATAACAATAACAGCACAAATAACACTCAAAATAGTATTACAAATAGTAATATTAATAACAATACTAATAGTAGTACTAATAGTAATACAAATAGTAATAATTCTAATAATTCATTTGATTTTAGTAATATTGATATGAATACTATTTTAAAAATGAAATCTGTTATGGAAAAATTAAATAACTCTAATGACCCAAGAGCAAATTTACTAAATTCTTTAAAACCTTATTTGCGTAATGAGAAGAAAGAAAAATTATCACAATATGCTAATCTTATTAATTTTGCTAAAATTGCTGAAATTATGAAAAATGATAATAAGGAGCAAGAATAGATGCCTAGTTTACCATTTTATCCTAATTATTATAATTCTTATTATTATAATAAAAGAAAACAACAATTAAATTATGAATTAGAGCAAAAAAAAATTGAGAATAAAAATAATAAAAGCCAAAATGATAATAACAATACTAAAAGAAATACTAAAACGTCTACTTATAGTTCTTTTGCAAATATTAATATCTCCGCTCTTCTAAATAGTGATTTAAATACTCCTATTGTTGAAATCTTAGGAATCAAATTATATTTAGACGACCTTATCATTATTGGTTTGTTATTTTTTCTATATAAAGAAGAAGTACAAGATGAAATTCTTTTTGGAATTCTTCTTCTACTTCTTTTAAGCTAAATTTATTCTATTATAATTTTATCCCCTTCCACACTTAAATATGCTTGTTTATGTAATGGTTCTTCATCACGATTTATTTCTTTTACTATATTTGCAATTCTTACCTGTACTGCATCAAATAAACCTGCTGCAATTATTGCTTGTTTATTTCCTTTAGCTCCTGCATGTGCTAATCCTCTTAATGCACCTAAAACTACTATGTTTTCAGATGCTACAACTTCTGCTCCTGAATTTACATCTCCTAATATTACTAAACTTCCTTCTGTTTCCATTCTTTGTCCAGATCTTAATGAACCCCTATGAAACTTTGTCTCTGACATTGCTATTTCTTTATCAAATGTCTTCTTAATTCCTGAAAGCCCTAAGGTTTTAGGTGTATCAAAATCTATATCTACATCTATTTTTTCTTTTATTAAATCTTGTATTTCGTCTATTTCTTTATTTTTTAATACTTTTCCCGTTACTCTTATTGGTGTTTTTTCATCTTTATATAGTTTCTTTAGTTCTGTTAGCTTTTTTTTCAAAGCTGTTACTAATTGCTCTTGTTCTGCATTCTCATCTAATTTTATTACTATTTCATCTTTCCTTAAATTAATACTTACATAATTACTTCTCATTTTTACATCCTTCCAATCTACATTATAATTAAAATATAATATAGATTTTTCTTATTGTCAATAACAAAAAAATTTTTCTTAACAAGGCACATCATATTATGTATTATAATAAAAAAGGTGATTTAAATGTTGAAAGATATTTTACTAACTTATCCAGCTATTTTTACAAAAGAAAATAATAGCTATTGGGTAGAATTTATCGATTTAGATGGTTGATTTTCTTCTGGCGAAACACTTGCTGAAGCTATGGAAAAAGCAAAAGAAGCAATGGGATTATCTCTTAAAGGTTTAACAGAATATCCTAAATGTACTACTAATATTAAAGACATTACTTTAGAGAATAATCAATTAATTTCTTTTGTTAGTATTAATCTTAGAGAACACAAAAGAAAAACAATATCTATCTTATAGCAGAAATTTTTCTTTTAGAAAAGAAATAGCAATTTAAAACTATTTCTTTTCTATTTATCATTTATATTTTCTGATTTTTATTATATATTTTTTAGTATTTTCAAATTCATTGCATATTCAAATGATATATTTTCATATCTTTTAGTCTTTTTCCAGGCCTCTTCTTTATGTGACATTTTTGAAATCTCACTTACAGTTTTATCTTTTAATAGTTTAATTATTGTATTGATTATTTCTATTTCTTTTTTACTAAAATTACTTAAATCATAATTTTTATTACTTACTATTTTAGTCATTGTTCCAATTTCATTTTCATAATCTTCTCTTTTATATTTATCATCTAACAAAGAAATTTCATTATATTCTTGTTCTATTATTGTTGGTCCGAATTTTTCATGTTGATACGTTAAGCCCGTAATTGCAACACTTCTTTGATTAAAAGATAACATATCAATATACCACAAATATTTATTTAAACTTGTAATTGTTAAATTATTAACCTTTTTTGCCATATAAGAAATGATATTTTCTACTTTATTTAAATCTAATTGCTTATAACCATTATATATATCTGGTTTTCTATTCAACACCTCTTCTATTTGTTGCCTAAACAAATTTTGAATATCTTCTTTTTCTATTTTCTTAATTTTAATATCACTATTAGGAATTATTTTCTCATAAGTTTTCTTCGTTATTTCATTCTTCTCATATGCTTGATTAACTTTTTTTATAAATTCATTTTCATTCTCAATTAACAATCTTATATAATCACTTTGTGATTTCATAGGTAATTTTCCTTGTTCATATCTATTGATTGTCATTTTTCCAAAACCCAAAATAGACGTTAATTCTCTTTGTGATATACCATATTTTTTTCTAAAATTTACTATATCTTCAGGTTTTATAATATCAACTTTTTCTCTATATAATTCATGTATTCTTTTATTATTTTCTTTTTCTATATCATTAATATATAAATCATTATTGCATTTACTACATATAGCAACATTTTCATAAGTATCAATTTCTATTCCTTTAAATTCTTTTACTTCTCTTCTTTCAATTTTATAATCTACATCTTCTCTACAATATGGACAATATACTTTCATTTTATACCACCTCATCATATTCACCGAATTCATGTACTGATAAACATATGGATTTCTCGGTGTTTTCTAATCTTATTTTGATATATAATTTTGTTTCTTCAAATAATGGACAAAACTTAAAAATCCATCCCCTATACTTTGGATTTCTATCTTCTTCTGGACCCGAAAAACAATCTTCTACTGAAAGTTTTCTTATTATATCTTTTACATCTTCCCCGCGTTAAATCATATTTTTTCATAAAATTAATATTTTTCTCTGTTCTAACGATTATGAATTTATCTCCATTATTATCTGTATCTACAATTTTCTTTATTCTTAATAAATTTTTACTTTGTATTTGATCTTTTAAAGTATTCATATATCATCTCCTTACTCAAATGCCATCTTTTGATTGCATTTATTTTATCATAATAATTTAAAAAAATCAACATTTTTTCATAATTAAAAAAGAAATAATTTTTTAAAACTATTTCTTTTCTATTATAATTTTATTGTAAACTTTCATGATATGCTACTGATTTAGCATAATTATCTTTTACTTCTTCACTACTTAATGCATGATTATATAATCTTAATGTATAAGCATTCATTTTACTATAATGCCACCAACCATCAGCATGCATTGAGCATCTTCCTATACAAAAACAATTTAATCCATTCAATTTATTATTTATAAAATTATCCCATTGTTTTTTATTATATCCACCTTCTAAAAACTTTTCGCCATTTAAATATACTGTTTGTTTATAGTATTCTTCTCCATTTTTTTCATAATTATTTGTAATATCTAAGGTAATTGTAAAATATATTTCGTTACCTTGTATATAATTTGCTGGATATATAATATTCCATACATCATTACCCGAACCAGTAGATGAAAAATCTGATACAACATCTCCTAATTTTCCTGCATTCCACTCGATATTTGAATTCCATAATCCGAATCTAAGTGATGCTTGTTCCTTTTCAATTCCATTCCAATATCCGAATATCCCTGTATACATGAAATTATTTACCAGTTGACTATTCTCATCATAAGAATTTCCTTTATCTATTGTTCCATAATATTCAAATGTAAATCCATTTTGTGCTAATTGCTCTTTTTGCTCTTCACTATCATATTTTACTGTTATATAATCATCTACTCCATCAAAATTAAACTCTGTTTTTGTAAGTCCACTATTTTCATTCCAATCAAATCCATTTAAGGTAGTATTTTGCCATAAACTTTCATAGTTTCCTTCTTTTAAATCTTCTATATCTGCCCCATCAATTACAGATGGGTCTAAATTAAATATTAAACCATCTGTTACTCCTATATTATCTCCATGTGTTAATCGTGTATATTCTCCTTCTTCTAATTCTATTATTTCCCCTGTTTCATAATTTACTAGCCAATTATTTCCAGTTTTCCCATACCCATCTATATTTGTTCCTGTTTCTATATAATTCCAATCAGTCCCATATGGTATTTCATCTAATACTATTACATCCCATATTGTACTATTTTCTGCATTTTTATCATAAAGAGTTGCTCCTAATCTATTTTCTTCTTTTTTATCTATTTGATAATTTGTTACACTTAAAAGTAAGCCTTCTTTCTCACTTGCAATTTTAGTTTCATCTTTTGCTTTCCTTGCTTGCGTAAGTATTCCGGTTTTCTCCTGCTAGCATTGCTATTGATACCCCTGCTAAAATTAAAAGAACAATTATTGTAACAACTAATGATATAAGAGTAATACCTTTAAAACTTTTAATATTTAACATTTTACACTCTCCTTCTTTAGTTAATAATCTTATAAATATCTTGTTTCAAATTCTTTTTTATTTTTACTATTAATTACCGATACATCGTTATTATATTAAATAAAGTTTTGGCTGTCAATAGAATAAGAAAATATTTTACCAATACATCGGTAATGTTGTGTCGTTAATTTTGCTATATTACTAGTAGGAGGAAAAATTTATGAATTTACAGCAAGCTATAAAATATAAAGTATTAAATTTATGCCAAGAAAATAATGTAACAATTAATGGACTAGCAATGCTAGCAGGAATATCCCAATCCACAGTAAACAGTCTAATTGATGGAACTAGTAAAAATCCTAAAATTTTAACAATATTAAGAATATGTTTAGGTTTAAATATGGAATTAAAAGACTTTTTTGACGACCCAATTTTTAGAAATTTAGAAGATGAATAAGATAAAAAAATACTTTTACTCGTATAAACTAAAAAATACAAGTAAAAGTTATTTTTTATATTTTATTTAACATAATTGATTGTAGTAATTTATACCAAAAAATACTTAAAGTAATTTTTTAGATTAGGTGGTTTTACGTAGGGAATAAAAAGGGTAGTAAAACCACCGGTAAAGCGTAGCTTTGAAGCTAAAAAATTACTCCTTTTCCCTGTTATAATAATTTAAGGGTCTGTCCCCAATGCGACATTTATGTCAGCAAAGGAAACGTCCCTAATTCATAATTTGAACATAAGGCTCAGCAGTCATATCCTCTTCAATAGTCTCAACATTCATACCGAAATACTCTTCCATAATATCTCTAACTACTTCAGCAGTATAATTTCCATGACCACCATTTTCAACAATAACAACAATAGCAATCTCTGGATTCTCAAAAGGAGCAAAACCAACAAACCAAGCATTAACTTTATCTCCAGCAGCCTCAGCAGAACCTGTCTTACCACCAACGCTAATATCAAAATCTTTAAATCTAACATAAGCTGTACCAGAACTATCTTGAGTAACAGACTCCATACCAGCAAGAACTGCATCTAAATATTCTTGATTAATTTCAATATCTTCTATTTCTTCTTCTTGAATTCCCAATTTTTGATTAACAAAACTCTCAATTTCATCTTTAGACACTTCTGACCCGTCAGAATTTCTAATTGTTTTAACAATGGTAGGTTCAATTCTATTTCCACCATTTGATAACATACTAATATATCTTGCCATCTGTACAGGACTAAAAGAATTATCATTTTGTCCAATTGCTGCTTGTAATGTATCTGCTGCATACCAGCTTGGATCATCTGGATGTAATTGAGCTTTTGTTTCAGGACTTGCAACAGAACCATTTGCTTCACTTGGTAATTCTACACCAGTTTTTCCTCCTAAACCAAAGTACTTAGCATATTTAGCTAGAGTGTCTATTCCCATTCTATCTGCTGTTTCATAGAAGAAATAGTTACAAGATTTTTCTATCGCACCTGAAACATTAAGCCTTCCATGTCCTCTATGATAGTCTGTATAATACCAACAAACAGGTTGAAAGTCTCTATATTTAGTATATCTTCCTGTATCATTTATTACAGTATTTAAATTAATTACGCCTGACTCTAAACCTGCAATTGCTGTTATCATTTTAAAAGTAGAGCCTGGTGAATATGAGTTTTGTACTGCTTTGTTTACTAATGGGTGTGCTGTATTATTATTATAATTATTCCAATTTTCTGTACTAATTCCACCAACAAAATCTGCTGGATTATATGTAGGATAACTTGCCATTGCCAAGATTTCTCCACTATTTACATTCATAACAACACAAGCGCCAGCATTTGTGTCAAATCTTTGTCCAAATCCTCCACTTGCTATTTTTTGTATATTTGCTGCTAATGCATCTTCTGTTACTTTTTGAAGGTTTGCATCTATTGTAAGCACTATATCTGACCCTTCTATTGCTTCTTCTGCAATATATTCCGCTGTTGTCGTTCCATCAACTGCCATATCTATTTGTCTTGTTCCGTTTTTCCCTTTTAAATATTCCTCAAATACATATTCAATTCCTGTTTTTCCTATAATGTCATTTTGACTATAAGTATCCTTTCTTGTTGCATATTCTTCACTACTTATTTGTGAAGCATATCCTAAGATATGTGATGCTAAGCTACCTGATGTATATTCTCTTATTGGCTTTACTGATATGTTTATTCCTGCAAATTTATCTGCACTTTCACTAAATTCTGCAACCGCTTCTCTTGGTATATTTTCTGCTATTGTAATTGATTTTGTACTACTGTATCCTTCTATTGTTATCTGATATCTAATTGCAAGTATTTTTCTTATTTCATCTATATTTGTAGTATTTGTTATTTCATATTTATTTACAAATTCATAAAATGCTTCTTCTGCACCAATATTTTCATCAAAATCATTCTCTTCTTTCCAGGTTGTAAGTTCTTCTCCTTCTATTGTAAAATTATATGGATTTATACTGATTGGAAAAGAATCTGGATAAGAAACTCCATATTTTTCAAGTACATTAATCATATTTAGTATAGATATATTTAATTCATTGTCATCTATTTTTGTTTTGTACATCTCTAATGCAAATTGTGTGTCTGATGTAACTAATGTTGCTCCTGTTCTGTCTAATATATCACCTCTTGCTGCTTCTAATACACTTTCTCTTGTAAGTCTTGTGTTTGATTGTTCTCTATACTCTGCTCCATGTACTATTTGAAGGCTAAATAATTTAACAATTAGTACTATTCCTATTATATAAATAATGACTGTTAATAAATTAAATCTAAGATTTATATTTGCTTTTTTAGGAGTTTTATTTCTTCTTATCAAATTACCACCTTCTTCCTACTACATCTATATTCTAAAAATATCTTGTTAATATTGTGTTTCCTTTATATTCATTTTCTATATAATATCCTGATTTTTGTATTAGTGGATATAATATAATTGTTAAGATTAAATTATATATAATCTCTATTGCAAGTAGTATTATAAAGTTTATTATTTCAACATTTATTCCTAAAAACATATAATCTAATAAATAGTTTAAACTTTCTAATAATAATGTTGAGCCAAAAACCATAAGCATTATTGTCATTCTACTATCTTTTGAGAAGTTTTTATCAAATACTCCTGCTAAAAATCCTATTAGTCCTAATGTTACTGCATTTATTCCTATTTGTTGCCCTAATAATAAATCTAAAAATAAACCTACTAACATTCCATAAATTGTACCTAATGTCCTGCTTGCAAATAGACCAATAAATAGTACATATATTACAAATAGATTTGGCATAACTCCTGCTATACTAAACCATGTAAAGAAGTTTGATTGAAGATAATATATAATTAAGCCGAACTATTACTAAAACTACGTTTATTACTAGTTTTTTCAATCTATTCACCCCTTTATTGATTTGTTATTACAAGTACAGTGTCTAATTTGTCAAAGTCTACGGCTGTATCTATTACAGCATATCTATCTGTAATATTTTGTGCATTTTCTACACTTCTTACTGTTCCTACATGTATTCCTTTTGGATATATACCTCCAAGTCCTGATGTTTCCACACTATCTCCTTGTACAACATTTGCATCTGTTGGTATATACATTCCTCTTAATGTTGAATCTTCATCTAACGTTCCTTTACATACAATGCTTTCTTCTGTTGTGCTCATTGTACAACTAACTGAACTTGCTGTGTCTATTATAGTTTGTACTTTTGCTGTACTATTTGTTACTGATATTACATGGCCTACCAATCCCTGATCTCCTATTACTGTCATGTTTTCTTGTACTCCATCATCACTTCCGATGTTTATTACTATTGTTTTTGAGTAATTGCTTATTTCTTTATTTATTACATATCCAGGTACTGTTGTGTATTCTCCATATTTTTCGCTTAAGTTTAAATATTCTTGTAATGTTTCATTTTGCGTTTTTACACTTTCAAGTTCTCTTAATAGTTGTTCTAATTCACTATTTCTTTGTCTCAATTCTTCGTTTTCTTCTTGCAAATTATTTATATCAGTAAAAAATGTACTGTTTCCACTTAGTTTGTTTTTTAGATATGTTAATCCATTTTGTATTGGCATAACTAAATTTGTTGCTGCATTTTCAAAAAAGTTGTTATTACTTTCTCCATTTGAGAATATTACAATTAAAATTAATATTATAATTGTGATAATTATTCCTATAATTCCACTTTTCTTTTTTCTATACATTTTTTACTCCTTGTTTTTATCTTCTATTATTTCTTGCATTAACAAGAACTCTTCCTAGTCTTTCTATGTCTTCTAATGTTTTTCCTGCTCCTCTTACCACACAATCTAATGGTTCATCTGCCACATAAACAGGCATTCCTGTTTCTTTGCTTATTAATTTGTCCAAGTTTTTTATTAATGCTCCTCCACCTGCTAAAACTATTCCTTTTTCCATAATATCTGCTGCAAGTTCTGGTGGTGTTTTTTCTAATGTCATTTTTACTATGTCTACTATTTTTGATATTGATTCTTTCATTGCTTCTTCTATTTGTGTTGATGTTATTGTTATATTTTTTGGTAAACCTGTGCTTAAGTCTCTTCCTCTTATTTCCATAGATGCTTCTGTCATTAACGGCATTGCACACCCAAGCCCAATTTTTATTTGTTCTGCTGTTGTGTCTCCTATTGCCAAGTTCATTTCTCTTTTTATATAGTTTACAATGTCTTCATCAAGTTCGTCTCCTGCTACTCTTAGAGAATGACTTACTACTATTCCTCCTAATGATATAACTGCAACTTCTGTTGTTCCTCCTCCTATATCCACAATTATACTTCCGGCTAGGTTCTCCTACATCTAAAGATGCTCCTATTGCTGCTGCCATTGGTTCTTCTATTAAATATACCTCTCTTGCTCCTGCCTGAATTACAGATTCTTCTACTGCTCTTTCTTCTACTTCTGTGATTCCTGATGGCACTCCTACTACCACTCTTGGCTTTCCTATTTTATATCTTTTTCCTACTTTTGCTATTAAATTTTTAAGCATTAATTGTGTTGCTGTAAAATCTGCAATTACTCCATCTTTCATTGGTCTTACTGCCACTATTTGTTCTGGTGTTCTTCCGAAGCATTTCTTTTGCTTCTGTTCCTGTTGCTACTATGTTTCCTGTCTTTCTATTTATTGCTACAACAGAGGGTTCTTTAAGTACTATCCCCTTTCCTTTTAATGTTACTAATATATTAGCTGTTCCTAAGTCTATTCCAATATCTTTTGAGCCAAATGTAAATAATTTCATTTTTTCCAAGTCCTTTCTTTTTTAGTTTTTATCTTTTTTGTTTTTTCCTTTGTTTTCTATACCACTTTTTTTCAAAACACTAACATATCTCATTTTCCCAATTATTATATGATCTAACATTTCAAGCCCCAAACTTTTAGCAGCTCCATATAATTTTACTGTATATATTAAGTCCACTTCACTTGGTTCTATGTCATCGCCTGGATGATTATGGATTAATATAAATTTTGTTGCTTTTGATTTTATTGGTTCATATAAAATATCTTTTATTGGAACATTTACAATGTTTGTTGTCCCTTTTGCTATATCTGCTATTTTTATTATTTGATTTTTGTTGTTTAAAACAGCTACTTTTATTATTTCTTCTTTTTGTGAATTTAGGTCACTCATTAATATCTTAGCTAATTCATGTGTTGTTTTTATGACTTTATTTTTATAATTTGATGTTCTAAACATTCTTACTGCTATTTCTCCTACTGCTTTTAGTTGTATTGCTTTTACTTTTCCTATCCCTTTTATTTGCATTAATTCTTCTATTGTTAGAGTGTTTAAGTATTTCAAGTTTTCTTCTGTTGTGTTATTTTGGCTAAGTAATTTTTGTGCAAGTTGCACTGCTGTTTCTTCTCTTGTTCCTGTTTTTATTATTATTGCCAATAATTCAGCATCTGATAATACCTTTTCTCCATATGTTTCTAATTTTTCATATGGTCTTTCTAATTCTGGTAATTCTTTTATTTTTATAGACAAAATACGTCAATTCCTTTCTTATTTTATTTTTCCCATATTTTGCCCTATATATCCCCTACATTTTTTTGTAAATAAATACTGCAAGTATCATTCCTATTATGCTTGATATATTTATTTTAAATGTTAATCCAAATGTTAATTGGATTACACTTAAGTCTAATGTTATTGGTTCACTTAAACCAAAACTTTGTCCATAAGATAACCACCAAAGCCAACTTACTCTTGATGCTAATTCTCCAAGTAATCCTCCTACTACTATTCCTGATAATATAAATACTAATAAAATCCATACATTTTTTTCTTTTGTTGCCATTTTTTGTACCTCCAAATTTCATTTTTTCTTACGGATGTTTACTTTTGTATTATATCTTGAATTAGTAATTTTTTCAAGTAAATAATCTTATTTTTTTATTAATTTTATTGAAATTACTCTTTTGCTATGCTATATTTATAGGAAGATTGAATTTATTTTTAAAATTTATTACCAAAATTTATATATTTAAATATAATGATATTAGTAGTATAATAAAATTAGTAGTTATTTTAGGAGGCTATGTATGAAAATAGAAAAGTTGACTGAGGATAAGATTAGGATTATTATTGATGCTTCTGATATTAAACTTAAAAATTTAGATATTAAAGATATTTTATCTAAAGCTATTGAACGTCAAGGTTTTTTCTTGGATATTTTAGAAAAGGCTAAAGATGAAGTTGGTTTTAATGCTGATGGTTGTAAGTTACTTATTGAGGCTTTTTCTAATTCTGAAGATGTTTTTGTTTTTACTATTACTAAATATTCTTCAGATAATAAAACAAAGACATTTACACCAAGTATTGGATTAAAAGTAAAAAGAAAGTCTTTAGATTACTCAAATAAGCAAGCACTTTATAAATTAAATAGTTTTGATGAATTTTGTGATTTTTGTGAGTCTTTAACTAAAAATTATAAATTTGATGTTAAAAAACTTTCTAAAAATACTTACCTTTATTTATATAATGATACATATTACTTTTTTATGAAAAATATTACAGTTGATGATAATTCTTTAAAACATTTTTATTCAATTGCTTCTGAGTTTTTAACTCCTGTTCATTATTCTAATAATTTTGAAAGTAAATTATTAGAACATGGTAAGCAAATTATTAAAGGAAATGCTATTGCTACTGGAATTAAGTATTTTACAAAATAAATAGAGCTCTAATCCTAAAAAGATTAGAGTTTTATTTTTAATATACATAATTTTGTGGATTATATGCTACTCCATTTACTCTTACTTCTAAGTGTAAATGTGGTCCTGTTGAGTTTCCAGTAGAGCCTACTGCTGCTATTGTTTGCCCTTGTGATACTTGTGTTCCTGTTCCTACATATAATTTACTGCAGTGTGCATAATATGTTTGTACCCCATTTCCATGACTTATTACTAACATATTTCCATATGAGCCTTTATATCCTGAAAATGTTACTGTTCCTCCTGCTGCTGCTTTTATTGCAGTTCCACTTGGCGCTGATATGTCTAACCCAGTATGTGATGATCTTCTAATACTACTTGATGCACCAAATCTTGATGTTATTACTCCTGATATTGGCTTTATTAATGATATTCCTATATTTGCTTTTGCACTTGATGTTGTCCCCTTTGTATTTACACTTCCTGTTGCTGCATATTTTGTTGACGAACTTTTTTTAGCTACTGTAATTACTTTTGGTTTTTCTATGTATAATTTTGATACTGCTTCATCTGCTGTTATCAAATCTTTCATTTCTGTTTCATACTTTTCTACTATTGCAACAGTTTCCATATTTGAGCTATCTTTTGCTTTTAAATCATTTACTACTTTTTCTGCATCTTCAAAAGTTCCTACATATGCTTTTTCTTCATTATTATCTGTTATAGCATAATATCTATAATATGTTACGCCTTGCTCTTTTATTTTATTAAATATTTCATCATCATTTGCTACAATATCTTTTTTTAACAAACATAGCTTGTATTCTGGTAATTTATCTACTTGTACAAATGCTACACTTGAATTTCCATCTCCGTTATCTACATAGTCATTTATTCTATGTTGCAATTCTGCTCTATCTTCTGTATATCCTACTTGCTCTCCTCCTATATAGACACTATATGTTGGTTTGTATAAAAATGCAATTGTTCCTATTATTAAAAAAGTTGCAATTACAAAAAGAATTGTGAGTTTTATTCCTCTTCTTGTATGTATTAAAACTTTTTTAAACATTTCTTTCTCTCCTTTGTGTATTTTTATTCATTGTAATCATATTGTAATATTTATTTTTTTGCAAAGATATTCTTAACTCAATTTCCGTAAGTTTTCTCTGTTTTTTTCACTTTATCTCTTTTTTATTCGTTTTATCTCGTTTTTTTAAATAAAATTGAATAAAACACAATGGCTTTTTAATCTTTCCGTAAATGTTTCTAACCTTCCTTTTTACTTGTTTTTTCTTCTATTATCGTGATTATTAGTCTGATTATAATGTTCTTTTATTTTTATTTTAAACAACAAAAAATAGCAATATAAAACCTAAATTTATACTTTTAAGTTTATTGCTATTTTGAAATATAATTTTTATCTTATCCTTGCATTTCTGTTTTAACAGTATTAATCTCAGTAACAGTAGCTTTTTGTGCTGGTATATAATATCCTTTACTTTGAGCTACTTTAAATAATTCATATTGGAAACTCTCATCATTATTTCTAATTTGTTGGAAAGTTTGTCTAAGCCCAATATTTTCACATTCAGAAATAGCTGTTTGATAAGCTGTTAAATCTGATTTTACTCCCGCTAAAATATCATTTACCATTACTTTTTCGTCCATTAAAATTCCTCCCTTTTAATTATTTCCTAAAAAACTCATTAATTTTTGTTTAGTGTTTAAAGCATCCTGAGCAGATTTTGTAAACATTTGCTTAATCTGTGGATCTACTGCTTGAGAAGCATATGTGTTTAATTTTTGATATGTTGTTTCATGTGCTCCTATTAAATGTCTTAAATGTTGTAATTCCATTTGATTTAAATCTGGCATAATAAATCATTCCTTTCATTAAAAATCTAAATATATTATTTACAAATTTTATTTTTTTATACAAGAAAAGTATATTAAATGTTTTATTTTAATATACTTTCTACATAATCTTTATTTCATAAATTGATTTCTTTTTAATCCCGTTACTCTTTCTATTAAACTTATATCTATTTTTTCTTTAAGCATATTTTTAGCATCTTCTAATTTTCCAGATAATTTTCCAGTTCTTTCTCCTTCTTTCATTTTTTTTTCTAACTCTTTCTCTCTGTTTATTCTTAATTCATTTACAAATACTCCCATATCTATTCCTCCTTCTAATTTTTTTATGAATTTTTTAGCCTCTTCTTTTCCTAAGTCTTTTAGCAAAATATATCTTATTATCGCTATCATTTGTGCTCTTTCATCATCTTTTATAGTTGGTATTATTTCTTCCAATATTTCTATTATTCGTTTAATATACTTTTTTATTTTTCTATTTCATAAATTGATTTCTTTTTAATCCCGTTACTCTTTCTATTAAACTTATATCAATTTTTTCTTTAAGCATATTTTTAGCAGTTTCTAACTTTCCAGTTTTTTCTCCATCACGTCTTCCTTCGCTTTTTATTTTTTCTAATTCTTTCTCTCTGTTTATTCTTAATTCATTTACAAATACTCCCATATCTATTCCTCCTTCTAATTTTTTTATGAATTTTTTAGCCTCTTCTTTTCCTAAGTCTTTTAGCAAAATATATCTTATTATCGCTATCATTTGTGCTCTTTCATCATCTTTTATAGTTGGTATTATTTCTTCCAATACTTCTATTAATTCATCTTCATGCCTTACCTTTTCTAATAACATTGTTTTACTTAATAATGTGTCATCTTTTAATAATTCTTCTTTTATACATTTATTTATATCTAATACATTATACTCTCCTATTCCATCATAGTTAGCTGTGGCATTTATTTTGTATCCAAACCTTTCTTGTATTTCTACTATACTTTTTGCTCCTTTCCAGCCACCTATTCCAGTAAATAGCACTATTGTTATTACCTTTGCTTTGAATCTTTGTTTAAATTCATGCATAGTAAAACTATTATTCATTATTTGTGTTTCATATTCTAATACTCTATATGACATATCTTCATCTTGTGTTGACTGATGTTCTAATAAAAAATAAACTTCTTTATCTCTTAGCTTATATATTATGTCTGCTTGCTTCCCTCTAAAATCTAACGTAATTAGTTCGTTTCTTACTGGTATTATGTCTAAGTCTTCTTGTATTTTTGTAACTTTCCTTATTACATATTCCATTTCCTTTGGTCTAGTTAAAATAGCTTTATATAGTTTATCATGTTCATTATGTATTTCTACTTCTTCATCTATATCACCAAAATTATATTCTTCACTCTCTTCAGCAAATTTTAAAGTACTAATTAATCCAGGAAATAAGTTCATTGCTCTAAAAAACTCTTTTTCTGTAAATTCCTTCAATTATATCTACCTCCATTTTAATATGTTTTTATTCTACATTCAATGTTTATTCTTTGGTAAAGTAGTTTGTTTTTATATAATTTTCTCTATTTTTCTTTCTTAATCACATCCTTTCTTACATTTTTAATATTTTCTAATGAAATGTGGGAAGAAATACCCATATAATTTAAAAATAAGATTAAAAAGTATATTAATAATACTATAAAAAACTGCTTTTGTCAATTTCTTTACAAAAATCACAAAAATACCTTCCTCAAACTACTAAGAGGAAGGCATATTTTACAATAATATTTTTTCTACATCTTTCCAGCTATCTACTCTTATAAAATTATTTTTGCTTAATTCTTCATCACTAATGTTCTTATTATGATATGCTGTAAAAAGTAATTTTAATTTTGCTTTTCCCGTTAATTTTTTAGGGCTATCATCTATTCTTATATCTGCTTCTAATAAATCCTTATTAGAAATAAATATAAATTTATGTGGGTCTATAAATGGTAAATTTTCCATTAAATAATTATATTTGTCATTTAGAGTTTTTCCTGAAACTTTTGGTGCATCACGAAATACATATGCTGTTGCTATATATAAATCATATTTTTCATTTAATTTTTCTAAAGTTTCTTTTGCACCTTCTATCATATTCACATAATCATATACATTTTTAGTAGAATACCAATTAACCCACTCATCTAACCTATCTTTAGGGATAAGGTCATTTATATAGTAACTTTTAGCATCTTCTGGTTTATAGTTAGCACATAAAAACTCGTTTATCATTCTAATAAAACCATTTTCTGTTATTACATCATCCATATCTACAATTAACTTTTCCATACACATTTTTTCCTTCTAATTATTTATTATTTCTAAATTAGCAAATTTAGCCATTAATCTTTTATGTCCTACTTTATCAAAATTAATATCTACTTTTAAATCGTCCTCTTCTGCTTCTACACCATCTATTGTACCTTCTCCGAATTTCTTATGGAATATTCTTACACCTGTCTTATATTTTGATAAATCAACATTATTTTCACTTTTCTTTTTATTTAAATTGCTTAAGAAACTTTCTGCTGTTCTAAACATAAAATTATTATTGTTGCCTTTTTTACTGCTTCCTACCAACACTGGTTCTTTTTCTTCTATTTTATAACTTTTAACTTTTCCAGCATTATTACCATATGTCCAATTATAAGAACTATCTTTGAACATTCTATCTTTATTAGTAGTTTCTCCAAAAGCCTCTTCATAACCTTCAAGTAACTCTTCTGGTATTTCTTGTAAAAACCTTGATATTTGATTATAACTAGTTGAACCAAATATTGTTCTTTGTTTACTACAAGTTAAAAATAGATGTTCTTTTGCTCTTGTTATTCCTACATAACATAGACGTCTTTCTTCTTCAAGTTCTTTTGGCTCTGATATTGATTTATATCCTGGGAATATTCCCTCTTCCATTCCTACTAAAAATACAACTGGAAACTCTAATCCTTTAGCACTATGTAATGTCATTAATGTTACAAAATCTGCTCCTTCTTCTAAATCATCAATATCACTAGATAAAGTTATACCTTCTAAGAATTGACTTAATCCATTTTCAGCCTCTTCTTCTTCAAACTCTATTGCTACTGTTAAAAATTCATCTAAGTTTTGTAATCTATTTTCTGCCTCTATCGTATTTTCATCTTGAAGAGCTTTTATATAGCCTGTTTTCTTTAAAGTTTCTTTTATTAATTCTGAAATAGGCGTTTCATCTTTTTTTGCTTTTAATTCTTCTATTACATTTATAAACTCTCTTGAAGCTAAAAATACTCTATTTAAACCAAATTCATTTGCTTTTTTTATTATTTCATACATCGGAATTCCTGTTTCGTTAGAAATTGCTTCTACCTTATCTAAACTTGTTTTTCCAATTCCACGTTTTGGCTCATTGATTATTCTTCTTAAACTTAAATTATCATTTTGATTTTGTATTAATCTTAAATATGCAATTATATCTTTTATCTCTTTTCTTTCATAGAATTTTAGACCACCTATTATTTTATATGGTACATTTTCTCTTCTTAAAATATCTTCTATTGCTCTTGATTGTGTATTCATTCTGTACAGAATAGCAAAATCATTATATTTGTAATATTCTTCTCTTTTTAAATGTTCTATTTGTTCTACTATATAACTTGCCTCATCATATTCATTGTCTGCTTGATATACTTTCGGTAAATTTCCTTCTTCGTTTTCAGTCCACAATTCTTTTTTATATTTCACTTCATTATTCGAAATAACACTATTTGCTGCTTTTAATATATTTCCTGTACAACGATAATTTTGCTCTAATTTTATTATTTTTGTTCCTGGAAAATCTTTTTCAAAGTTTAATATAATAGAAATATCAGCACCTCTAAAAGAATATATACCTTGATCATTATCTCCTACTGCTGTAATATTTTTATATTTTGATGCTAAAATAGTAACTAATGTAAATTGTGATCTATTTGTGTCTTGATATTCATCTACTAATACATATTTAAATTTACCACAATAATATTCTCTTATATCTTCATTATCTTGTAATATTTCTATTGTATAATTTATAATATCATCAAAATCTATTGCATTATTTTCTTTTAATCTTTTTTGATATAATTCATATATATCTGCGATTTTTTCTTTTCGAAATTCGCCATTTGCTCTTGCTTTATACATTTTAGGTGTTAGCATTTCATTTTTTGCATTACTAATTTCTGATAACACACTTCTGTCATTAAATAATTTATCATCTATCTTTAAATCTTTTAAACAGTTTTTTACTAATGTTCTTTGGTCTGATGTATCAAATATTATAAAAGATGTCTCAAAACCTATTCTATCTATAAACCTTCTTAATATTCTTACACAAATAGAATGGAATGTTCCCATCCAGATATCTCCTGCAACATCTCCTACCAACCCTACTATTCTTTCTTTCATTTCATTTGCTGCTTTATTTGTAAAAGTTATTGCTAAAATATTCCATGGTTTTACCCCTTTTTCTTTTATTAAATATGCTATTTTATGTGTTAATACTTTTGTTTTACCACTTCCCGCTCCTGCAATTACTAGGCAAGGGCCTTCCGTATTTACTACGGCTTCATATTGTTTATTGTTTAATCCTTCTAATATTTCTGACATTTTTATCATTCCTTTTCTTTTTTGACTTTTTCAATTATACCAATTTTAATATTTTTTTACAAGCAAACACGAAATTTTTTAACAAAAAAACTACTCCTTTTTGGAATAGTTTCTATTCTCTATTTTATTTTTTCTATTAATAATTCTATACATTTACTTATTTCTTTTGAACACTCTATATATGTTTCTTTATCATATCCCCAAGGGTCTTTTATACCTATTTTATTATGATTTTCTTCATCGTAATTCACATATTCTTTCATTGTAAATACTTTTCCTTTTAAACTTGGATATAATTCTAACACATCTTCTTTATGATATTGGGTTGCACATAATACTAAATCCATTTTCTCTATATTAGAATTTATGATATTGGTTGCTCTATGTTGTTTTAAATCTACATTATAATATTTTTCCATAATATATATTGCTTCCCAAGTAGATTTTTCACCATTATAAGCTGTTACTCCACAAGAATATACTTTTACGTTTTTCATTTTTAATTCTTCTATTCTTTTTTTTAATAAATGATGTGCCATTGCACTTCTACAAATATTTCCTGTGCATACAAACATTATATTCATACGCCTTTTTCCTCCAATTATTCTAACTTTATAGTCATTATAAATTATAGTTTTTAATTTTTCAACAAAATGATTAATATTCTTTATAATTTCGTTGCAAATATGCCTATTATAAAACCTAACATATTACCAACTGCTGTCATTCTACCGTGATATAAGCTGTTTGATTCTGGTATTAATTCTCCGAGACACTATATATAACATTGCTCCTGCTGCAAAACTTAAACACATAGAAATTATTTGTTCTGAAATAGAACCTATAATTGCTCCAAAAAATGCTCCTATTCCTGTTGTTACCCCTGATAAAATCACATAAATAATAACTTTAAGTGGCTTCATTCCACCATTTTTCATAGGTATTGCCATTGATATTCCTTCTGGTTGATTCTGATTTAGACAGTTATTTCAATTTTTCGAATAACTCATTTTTATTTTAATTTTTAATAATTCCGTGATTTTTTACATTTTTGTTTCTATTCCACTCAAATCCAAAATCACTTCTTTTTATTTTGCACATTTCTCCATTACCACGATAAAAAACAATTCCTTCTATATAATAATTTTCAAGATATTGTTTTATTCCTTCATAATCCCTTGGTACATTTTCTAATATTCTCTTTCCGTGTTTTTCTAAAATATCTGTATCTATATTATATGGATTTCCATTTATATGTTTTCCAATTAATTCATAAGTTCCCTCCTCTAAATTATCATTTTTTTGTCTTTCAAATGCTTCTAAATAATATTTAGCATTTGGGTCATTTTCAGTACATAAAAGCCAATGTGGAAAATGTCCTGTTATTGGGTCAAGTGCCTCTTGACAAGGAATTGCACCTTGTGGTAGAGTTCTTCCTTTTTTATAATCATATCTTCTATAAATTTTTCCATTCTTTATTAAACAACATGTCCCATCTATTTTTTCTGTTGCAAAGCCTTCTCCGTTCTAATACCCATTGACATTCAGGTTCTACTTCATTTAAACATTTGGCTATTTTATGATTTTCAAATTGTCTTTTAAAAAGTGTTTTCATTTTTTTCACTTAATCATCTCCTAATAACCAATCTATTAAATATTTAATCTTAATGCCATCTTCCGAGGTGTTATTATATAATTTATCCATTGTTAAAACTATTTTTTCGTAATTATCATTTATTTGTCTTAAAGAATTTAATTCGCGTTGTTTTACATTTTCTTCTAGCATTGTATACGTTACTTGAAAATACTTTTTATCGTTTAATTTTGTTGCTATAAAGTCAACTTCTAGTGCATCTGTTTTTCCTATTGTAACATCATATCCTCTTCGCAACAATTCAAAATAAACTATATTTTCTATAATATGACCAAAATCTGAGTTTCTAAAACCTAATGTTACATTTCTTATGCCCGTATCTACTATATAATATTTTTCTAACGTTTTTAATAATTCCTTTCCCTTAATATCATATCTTGGAGCTTTATATATAATATATGCATTTTCAAGCATTTGTAAATAATTGAGAACTGTGTTGTGTGTTATTTTTGTACCTTGACTTGTTAAATAATCCGCAATTTTTTTAGAAGATATTTGACTTCCAATATTGCTCATTAAAAATTTTAAGATTTTTTCTAATAAACTTCCATCTACAAGTTTGTTTCGTTCAATAACATCTTTCATAAACACTGTATTATATATTCCTTTTATAACATTTTCATACAAGTCAGACTCATTTTTTATTGTTATAATTCCTGGCATTCCTCCAAATTTTACATATTCAATAAATTTATCTTCAATACTTATATTATCCTCAAGAACTGTAAAATCTAAAAATTCCTTGAATGACAATGGCAATACTTTTATTTCAATGTATCTGCCTGTAAGATATGTTGATAATTCTGATGATAACAAATACGCATTTGAACCTGTTATATAAATATCACTATCAATGTCTATTAATAATGCATTTACAACTTTTTCCCATCCTGTTATTCTTTGAACTTCATCTAGTAATATATAATTTTTTTGATTTTGTTTTGTTCTTTCTTTTATCCAATCATACATCTCTTTGTAATTTTTTATATCATCAAATTCAAATGATTCAAAATTCATATATATAATATTTGCTTTTTTATTTTCTTTTAATATTTCATCTTTGAAAATTTTTAATAAGCTGGATTTTCCACATCTCCTAATACCTGTAATAACTTTTATAAATTCTGTATCTTTATAAGCTAATAATTTGTTAATATATAATTCTCTATTTATCATAAATTTCACCTCTTTATAATTATACACTTCTAGTTTTTTGTTGTCAAATTTTGTTAGTCTGTTAACAAAACTTATTTATTTTTATTTTTTTGTTTTTTAGTTAACATTTCATGTTTTTCACTTACTCTAAATTTTTGAGTAACTGATTTATTATTTTAAAATTAAAAATAATATCTACCTGTCTATTTTGATGTACTTCAATCCTGTTTATAAAAACCTTCATTATTTCTGGTGTTGGTTTTTCAAATTTTAAAAAATCCTTTACCAACTTTTTTATGCTGTCTACATCATCATATGAATTATTTTCTTGTTCATTTTTTAGCCCAATATATTCCTCTTCTTTTTGTTTTATCTCACCTTTTAATTTATTAAATAATCTTTCATACATCTCTTCACTAATTTTCCCATTTAATTTATCAACATACATTTTATCAATATTATCATTTATAAGTTTTATTTCTGTTTCTATTTTCTTTAATATTTTTCCATAATCATATTTTGATATATTATTTTTTATGTTCAATACTATTTTTTTGTTATCAATTTGTAGGAATAATTTTTTTATGTACTCTAATACCATTTTTTCTAATTGGTCATAATTAAATCCATGTGATGTGCAGAGTCCTAATTTAGAGTTTCTACGATAATTGTTACATATCATATCTAATCTTCCATTTTTCCTTGCTCTGACACCTATTTTATGCTTACATTCATAACATACTAACAAACCGTCTAATAAAAAATGATATTTCTTCTCATTTCGATTATAATTTTGAGCAATTACCATTTTTTGTACCATATCAAAAGTTTTTTTATCTATGATTGGTTCATGTGTATTTTCTACAATATTCCATTGTTCTTTTGGATTTGTCCTTATTTTTCTATTTTTATAATTTATCCTACTTCTTTTATTTTGTACTGTAGTTCCGGCAATATATTTGATTTTTTAAAATATTTTTTATGGTTTTGTTTTCCCAAAATGTTGCTTTATTGTATCTTATCTGACTTGCCGTAGGGATATGGTTGTTATTTAAGTAATCTCTTATTAAACTTATTTGATTTCCGCAAAATTGCCATATTAAAAATTGTCTTTACAATTTTTGCTTCTGGCTCACAAATAATTAATTTGTTTTTATCATTTGGAGCTTTCATATATCCTAGTGCAATTTTGCCACCTACCCATTTTCCTTCTTTTTGCATGGTATGTAAGGCTGTCCTAATCTTTTTGGATAAATCTTTCGAATACATGTCATTTAATATAGATTTAAAAGGAGCAATATCATTATTCCCATTGTTATTTGCAAAAGTGTCTATACCATCAGTTACAGAAACATATCTAACATTTTTTTCTGGAAACCATTTTTCTATATATTCTCCTGTTTCTATGTAATCACGACCTAAACGAGATAAATCCTTTGTTACAACCATGTTTATTTTTTCAAGTTCTATATCTTTTATCATTCGTTGGAAACCTGGTCTGTTAAAATTTGTTCCCGTAAATCCTTGGTCAATATATATATCTATAAGTTTATAATTCCATCCTAAATTTTCTACATATTTTGTTAATAATGTTCTTTGGTTTTTGATACTTTCGCTTTCATCATAGCCTCTATCTACATCTTCTTTTGATAACCTTATATAAATGGCTACTTTATATATTGTTTTTTCTATCTGCTCAAGCATTTTACCTCCTTTCCATGCTTGAGATAATAATTTGAATTCCTTTTAATTATATCTAATTTGGAAGTGAATTCAAATGCTCAAGTAATGAAAATTTTAGATTATTGTAATTGTTCTACTTATTTGCACAATTCTTCTCTAACTATCTATATATATTTTTTCCAACATATTAATTATCAAATTTTCTATTAAATTTTCTAAATCCTCGCCTTTTTCATCGAAATATATATTTATTTTAAATGGTTCGTTCATATTTTCTCCTATTATTAAGTAATGTTTATTTAATTTATATGTGTTAAAAATTTGATTATTCTATATATAACCATATAAGTATTCTATAATATATACTTTTCTTCTTTCTAAAGAATTTTTTCTAATTTTTGCAAATACAAAAAGATATGTATTTTCATCTACATATCCTTCCAAAATATATTTTTTTATAAAAATTACTAGGCGTGGGAACCCATTTTCTTTAGAAAATGAGCGAAATTCCACTTTTACCTGTTGTTTTTGTATTTATAAATCCAACAATTGTTTTTTCTTTTTATCATATTCTTCTTGAGTTATTGCTCCCATGTCTAATAGTTCTTTAAATTTTTTTATGTCCTCTATTATTGCAGAATTGTTTGTTTCAGTTTTTGAATTATTTTCCTTATTCGTTTCTTTTTCTTTTTTATTAATCTTTTTTTTCATATAAGAATATACTTTTGGCATTAGTTTTATAATATCATCTTTTGCGTCACAATCATAAAAATATAAAACATCATAGTCAGAATTTTTAATAGTATTTTGGTTCTGAAATTTAAGATATCCTAAAGTATCATCTCCAATATCTCTAAATTCTAATATTTCGAAATCAGTATATTTATACACCCTTTCTCCTTTGTGTTGCTTAAAATCTTTCTTTTCGGGATATGTTTCGTCATATGCGTTTCCTACTGCATTTATAATTGTCGATTCTATACCACTAGTAAATTTATTTGTTATTGCATTTATTCCTTTTGATGTAAGGCTTTTTTTACTTATTCCTGCTACCAGCATATCTTTAACTAGTCCTCCTGTACTTCCCATCATACCTTTTACAATATTTTGAGCATCAGATTTTGAAAACTGATTATTCTTTTTAGGATGATCTTCACTACAAATTATGGCATATTCTTCTGCAATCCCATCTATATCAAACTCATTTGTTGTGTTTATTGAAAAATAATCTTTATATACTTTTAAAATTTGACCTGCATTTCCATCAATAGTATACATCCAATTGTTTTCAACCTTGCTTTCAAATGTATCATTAATAAACTTTATAGCTTCTTTTGGATAGTTGCTTTTTTGAGCAATTTGAATTATTTTGTTTTTTTCTGCATCAAGTTGTTCTCTGCTTGTATAATTTTTGTTTTTCCACTCTTTACTTTCTATTTTTGAATAACATTTTTTACAAATTTTAGCTTCATTCATTTTTATAATAGTTAGCCTTTCTTCTCCGCAAGCATCACATCTTTCCATAGTAGACTTCTTTTGGCTAAAATAGTTGTTTATTTCATCTATTACTTGTTTAGGAAAATCATTTTTTTGTGCAGAAGATATAGCTTTTTCATGATATTTTTCTAATTCATACATGCTTTCAATTTTTTTGTACTTCCATGCAGGACCATTAACTTTTAGAAAACATATTTTACAAATATTAACCTTTCCTAAATTTTCTGGTAATAAAGATGTTTTATTACATACATCACACCTTTTCATTTTCTTTCACTCCCTATAAAAATATTTTAAATTATATTCATAATAGTCTTTGTTTTTTTCGCGATAATTACTATTTATTGTTAATAATTATATCATAAAAAACAAACAACTTCCAATGAACTCTCTTTCTTTGTATAAAAATAATTACATAATTTACAATTTTTTATAGGTTTTTTCAAATTCAAATCATCTTTTCAATAATTTTTTACTTTTAATTTTATTTCTAAATAGAAAATTTAAATACTGTCTACTTTAGAATATACCTTCTGGTATATCATGAAGGCAAATTGCAATTGCTAAACTTAAACCTAATTTTAATGAAGACTCAAATCCAGATCCTATTGCCAATCCTTCTGGAAAGTTGTGTATTGCCAAACCTATTGATACTATCATACCTGTTTTTAACAATTTACTTTCTTTATTATTTGTATGTATTTTAGAACTAAATTTTTTATCTACTAATAAATCACAAAAAATCATAGCAATTATTCCTAAAACCACTCCAATTAGTACTTCTAATATGTTACTTATTTCTAATGCTTCTGGTATTAAATCAAAACATATCACTGCCATCATTAGCCCTGATGCCAACGATAAAATAAAACTCAAAAACTTATTTGACTGTTTTTTTATAACAATACCTAAAATTCCACCTAACGTTGTTCCAAATGTTCCGAAAAATAATCCTAAAAGTGTAGTTTTTAATATTTCCATAAATAAAAAACTCCTTACAATATCTTTATTTAAATTTATTGTAAGAAGTTTGTTTTTATTCTTATTATTTAATTAGAAAAGCTACATATAATGGTATTGATTTTATTATTATATCAAAAGTTTTTTGTAGATAATCTAATTGAATATTTAGGGTTATATTTTCCAATATAAATATTTAAACTTTTTTCTTAAATTTATTTTTAAGAAGTTTTTATTTTTTACTTATTTTTCTTTTTAACTTTAACTTTTCTTATTATAAATATTGAAACTATTATTAATATAATTGCTCCTATTATAATAATTACTTCAACAAAATCAGTTACTCCAGTTGGAGGAATAATAATTACGGCCTCTGACTGAACAATATTTTGAAAAGTTGATGGGATATTTTGCCCTACACCATATGAAGAAGTTCCAACAATTGCCGTGTTTATAAAGATATTTTCATCATTGCTTGAAATTAATTTTGATAATACAATTTTATTACCAAGATTAGGAGGTCTATTTCCACCTTCTTCATCAGATGAAAAAGTATTTGTAACGCTTCCATCGCCATTTGCTTCCCAGCCATAATCTGCATTTGTTCTATCTTCTGTTAGTAATTTTGCATTAGGGTCAAATGATAAACCACTTTCTGAAACAAGATCTGTTATGTTCGCTTCTACTAATCCATTTAAAGCATATGCTTCTATTTCATATTCAATTTCTATTTTAGCTCCATATGTTAATTCATTATCAAGTATTATATATATGTCATCTAATGCTTGCACACTCCCATTTCCTGATGCAGATAATAGAGGATCATTATTTACTACTAATTGATCTACTATTATTGTATACATTGATCCGTGTTCCTTGATTAAATAAATATGTTGCTTCATTAAAAGATATATTCTTTTGTACTTGATTTCCTAACATATCTACTCCATCATTTGAAAATATTCCAAAAACAAATGCCATATTGTTTTCCATAAATCCTTTTAGCTTTGCATTTGAAGTGTTAAAATCTTCTTCTGATATATTAAATCCATCAGAAATTACTACTACTGTTTGTAATGTATCCGCTTCATTGGCCGGATAAAGTTCCATATTTTTTTCTGTTAATTCTATTGCTTGTTTAAAGTTTCCGCATAGACTGTAAATTATTTAATTCGTTTGCTATAGTTTCAACATCATTTTTATAATTTTTTAATTCATAATTAAAATCTTCGTCACTATCATAATTTTTATAATCATCACCAAATCCAATTATACCTATATTTAATTTGCTGGTATCTTTTTCAAAAAAAGTTGCAAAATTTGAAATTGCATTTGTTATAACATTTTTTTCACCATCTAAATCTGCTGAATTAGTATCTACAACAAATATCAATTCTAAATTTTTAGCTTGGCCTATTTGTGAGTCATCTAATGTTCCATCTGGTGAAACTATATCTTTTTCCTCAACTCTAAAATCATCAATTACTTGTCCATTTTGTAAAGTTAGTCTAACCGCTGTAACTCTTTTACTTGATCTTATAGTGTTACAGATTCCATAACTAGCCGTTGAAGAAAAGAAACTTATAATTACAAAGATTATTAAAATCAATTTTATACATTTTTTCATAATTTTATTTCCTTTTTATCATAAAATTTTTTATTCTACTATTAAAGAACATCTAAATCCATGGTCTCCACCTGAATGTCCACTATGTACAGAATATGAAAACAATCCTGAAAGTTCTCCTTCACTAAATGCTCCCCCTCTTAAGAAAAATGGTGATCTTGCTGTTACATAATATGATGTTTCTCCGTCCCAACTTTCATATGTTCCATTTCCAGATGATGTTTCTATTGTAGCATCTCCATATATATTTTTATTACTCTCATAAGTATTTTTATCTTCATCATTTTTAAATACTGTGAAATACTTATTACTTTGTTTTTCTTCCCCAAAATCTATTAAATATGCTTCATTTTCCATTTCCATATCATCAAGGTATCCGAGCTACATATTCTGTAGCTGCTCCTGCCATGTCAAATACACCATATTTATTGCCTGTTGTACTTGCTAAACCTCCATTTTCTGAATACCAAATAAATGACTTCTCATTATAATTTTCAAGGTTTTCAGAATAATTAATAGTATTTACCAGATTATCATCTACTTTGCTTGAATATCCTGTGATTGTTTGCACATTATCAATATTAGATATTTCTACATTGTTTATAGAAATAGGTGTTTTGTTTCTTCCATAATTACTATATGCTAAATAAGCAACTGCTCCCCATTCGCTATTTTTCATTAAATGAATATTTTCATTTTCATTATTTATCCCATATGGATTATTACTAGCATTTAAATTTTGACATAGATTATACATTTGCCCAATATCTATACCATTATAAGAAAATGCACCTCCTACAAATACTGGATATTTCATTTTAGTTTCATTTACTTCAATTTTTCCATATATATTTTCACCTGATATTACACTATATAATACATTCGTATCTTGTGCTTTTATTTTGCTTGAACCAGTATTTTCTATCCCTGCAAAGCCTGCTTCAAATTTTGAAACCCATATTCCCGTAAGTTCTTTGTTCCATTCTCCATTTGCGTATCCAGTATTTTCTCCATTTTGAAATGCTGGATGTACTTTATATCCTTGTTCTATTACGTCTTTATTATCTTTATCAAGATTTGTTGTTCCTTTTAAGAATTTTATTTCTATTGTTCCTCCGTTTTCTTTATGCTCAACATCATTATAATTTATCTTATATGCATATCTTGGTATCCACACCCATTGGCTACCATCTTTAGTTTGTGCATTTGCCCATTGACTGTCTCCTCCTGTTTGTGTTGCTGTTTCTTGCACTTTATAATCATACCAATCTTCATTGCTTTCTACTTCAACCGCTTCTCCATTTTCACCATATATTATCGGCGTCATTCCAACTGATAATTTTGGACTATTTACTAGTTTTTCTTCATTCCATTCGTCTATTTCTTCACTTTTTGAAATATTGATACTTCTTACAGCAAATATTGTTACAATAGTAAATATTATTAAAATAAATATAATAAAACACAATATTTTCTTCTTTCCCATCTTCAACCTCTCTTTCTTTTATGTTTTTATAATATTATAGACTTCTATAGTTGTCAATAATTTTATCTCTTTTGTAATTAAAAAGTCTCTTAAAGTTTTAAAAACTCAAGAAACTTTTATTTTATACATCTTTATTTAAATTTTTTTCCTCTATTACAATTCCATTCACATCTTTTAATGTTAATTTGTTTCTGTCAAATATTAAATAACTATGCTTACTATTTTCTTTTGGTAACGAAATCGAACCAGGGTTTGCAAATATAATTCTGTCTTTTTCTTTAATAAATCCTACATGAAAATGTCCATACATCATAATATCTATTTTAATTCCTAGTGGTGGCATATTATCTATATTATATTTATGTCCGTGTGATAAAAACAGATTATATCCATTTACATTTAATTCTATATATTCTTTTAACGGAAATTCTGATATCATTTCATCTACTTCTGCATCGCAGTTTCCTTTTGTAACTATTAGTTTATCTTTTAATGAATTTAGTATTTTAGAAACTTCCATTGGATTATATTCATCTGTTAATTCATTTCTTGGTCCGTGATAATATAAATCTCCTAAAAGTGCTATTTTATCTGGTCTTTCTCTTTCTATTATTTCTAATATTTTTTTAGTGTAATATAAAGAACCATGAATATCAGATATTACTAGTAATTTCATATTATTCGTCGTCTCCTTTTAATTTTTCTGCTCTATCTGCTGCAACTAAGTTATCTATCATTTCGTCTAAATCACCATTTAAAAAGTTTTCTATTTGATAAATACTCATTCCTATTCTGTGGTCTGTTATTCTTCCCTGTGGATAATTATATGTTCTTATTTTTTCACTTCTGTCTCCTGAACCTACTTGTGTTCTTCTTGCACTTGCTACTTCATTATCTTGTTTTGCTTTTTCTATTTCATAAAGTTTTGTTCTTAGCATTTTCATTGCATTATCTCTGTTTTGGAATTGTGATCTTTCAGTCTGACATTCTACTGTAATTCCTGTTGGGATGTGTATTAATCTTACGGCAGATGATGTTTTATTAATATGTTGTCCACCTGCTCCTGATGATCTAAATACTTCCATTTTTATATCTGCTTGATTTATTTCTATTTCCACATCTTCTACTACTGGAAGAACTGCTACTGTTACTGTTGATGTATGTATTCTTCCACTGCTTTCTGTATCCGGTACTCTTTGTACTCTGTGAACTCCACTTTCAAATTTTAATCTACTATATACACCTTTTCCTGTAATCATAAAAGATATTTCTTTATATCCACCAAGACCTGTTTCATTTTCATTTAAAATTTCTACTTTCCAATGTTTTTTCTCTGCATACATTGAATACATTCTAAATAATGTTCCTGCAAATAATGCTGCTTCTTCTCCTCCTGCTCCTGCTCTTATTTCACATATAATGTTTTTATCATCATCAGGGTCTTTTGGAATTAATAAGAATTTTAATTCTTCTTCTAATTTTGGAAGTTGTTCTTTTTTATCATAATATTCTGTTTCTGCCAATTCTTTCATTTCTGGGTCTGTCATTAATTCTTCTGCTTCTTCCATTTCCTTTTTTACTTTTTTATATTCTCTAAATTTTTGTACTAATTCTTCTAATCCAGCATGTTCTTTCATTGCTTTTTGCCATTCTACTTGATTTGCTATCACATCTGGATCTGATATTTCCTTTGTTAATTCCTCATACCTTTTTTCTATTGCTTCTAATTTTTCAAACATATTTATTCTCCTTCACATTTTTTAACAATAGTTATTATACTACATTTTATAGGTTTTTACAAGCTGTTTTGTATTGTTTCTATGTCTATATTTTAGGTTTTCTTGCAAATACATAAAAACATAGTAGCTTTTTTATTTTCTCACTATGTTTTTTATTGCTTTTATAATTCACAATTATTATATGATATTAAATTTTTGTCTAATATATCTTTTTCTCTATTTGTACAAGTTAATAAAATTACTTGATGATTTTTAAATTTATCATTTATGTATTTTAAAACATTTTCTAATCTTTCGTCATCAAAATATGCAAATGTTTCATCTAAAATAATTGGCATTGTTTCTTCTGATAAATCTTCTATCATTGACAATCTTAAAGATAGATATAATTGGTCTATTGTTCCTACACTTAATTTGGAAGCTGGTATATAATCACCATTTTCTATTTCTACAATTAAACCTTCTTCATCATTAAATCTAATATTATTATATTTTCCATTTGTAATATTAGAAATATTTTTAGATAATTCTTCTGTAAATTTAGGTGTTACTGAATTTTTCATGTTGATATATGCATTTTCTAAAACTTGTTTTGCAAGTACAAAACTTAAATTGTTTTTTTGTAGAGTTAACATTTTTTCTTTATCGTTAACCAATTCTTCTTCTATTTTTGATAAATTATCAAGTTCTGGCTCTATATTTTTTTGATCTAATTCTAATTTATGAAGTTCTATATTTTTATTATTTAGTTCTTCTTGCGTAACTCTTAGTTTAAAATCTATGTTTTCTAAATTAAGTAATTCTTCTAATTTAAAACTTTCAATTATGTTTAAATATTTATTTTTTATTCTTTCCTTTTCTAAATTTATTTTTAAATTAAGATTGTTTTTTAATTCTTGTAATTTATTATCAATTTCTAAATTATTATTATTTAAAATCTCTATTTGTTGATTTAAACTACTTATTTCTGAATTTATATTATTAATTAAATTTTGTTTTTTCTCATTTTCTTTGTTTTCTCTTTCTGTTATTTTATTTAATTTGTTTTTTTGTAAAAAGTAATAAATTATAACACTTGGTATTGTTAATAAAACAATATAATTTATAATTTTATTTTTAATTAATATAAATTGTAATATATTTATTAATATAACTAAAATTGATAATATTAAAACTTTTCTATTTAAACTCTTTTTTTCTTTCTCTATTTTTTTATTATTTCTGTCATTATCTACACCATTTGCTAAAATATGGCTATTATTTCTTTCAATTTCTTTCCTTTGTTGTTTTAATGAATTTATTTTTTCTATATTTTCTTTTTTAATATTTTCTTGTATATTTATTTTTTCATTTTCTATCTTTTCTTTTTCTTCTAATGTTTTTATTTCTTTTAGCAAATTATTTTCATTTTCCAATTTTTCTATTTTTTCTTTTAAATCGTTTTTGTTTTCTTCTATTTCATATTTAAAATTTTGATATTTACTTAAATTCTGTTTTTCTTCTTCTAATCTTCCTATATTTCTTTCTAATATATTAATAGGTTTTTCCCTTGATTTTGATGTTCCTATTTCGTCTAATTGCCTTTTATTTATCCTGCTTAATGCTTTTTTATATGAAACATTATCTTCTCCAGTTCCAACTAAATTAGCTATTTTTTGTACTAGCATACTTTGTTCTTTATTGCCTAGTTTTACTTCTTGCTGACCAACTACTAATGTAGATAAAAATAGTTCTTCATCTATTTTCGTTTGTTCATAGAAAAATTCATTTCCTTTTGTTTTATCTATATTAAATTCTTTTGATATATCTTCTTTGTTTTCATTAAATATTTTAGGATTTTTCTTTTTAAAATCTCTAAATACTTCGTATTTATTGCTATTATCTAATTCATATTCAATTCTTCCTAAAAAGTCATCTCCACTCCATGGCATAAATTTATCATAATTTGAATATTCTTTTCCATTTTTGGTTTTAGATATTCCATATAGACTATCTACTATAAAATTTAAAAGTGTTGATTTTCCTGATTCATTTTTACCATAAATTATGTTTATTCCTGGTTCTAAATCTATTTCTTTTTCTTTTAATTTTCCATAAGAATTTATTTTTAGTTTATTTATTTTCAAAATATCACCTCTATTCCAAAGCATTTAATCCTATTTCGATTGCTTTCTCTATTATTTCTTTTTTATCTTCTTCTGTATTTTCTAGTTTTTCTAACATTTCTTTTACAAATAACCCTCTTAATGTATTTTCATTTGCTATTTTTTCTAATTCAACTGCTATTTTTGTTTCATCTTTTATTTTTATTATTCTTTCATTTAAAATATATTTTAGTAAATCATATTTATCTATTTCAAAATTTCTTGCACCCATTAATATTATTTCCACATATTCATTTGGCATAATTTCTAAACTGTTTATTTTTTCAATTAATTCTTCTTTTGAGTTTAGGTTATCCACATTTAATTCTCTTCTTGTGAAAACTTCATCATCTAATGGTACAAATTCTAATTTTAAAGTATCCTTTATTTCTCCCACTATCATACCGTGTTTTCCTGGTTCATCAAATCCTAGGGAAACAGTAGATCCAGGATATATTATTTTCTGTGCTAAAGATAAATTATAATTAGACTTATGAATATGCCCTAATGCTACATAATTAAAACCTTTTTCTTCTAAGACTCTTCCTGATATTGGATTATATGGTTTATCATCTTTTTGACTACCATCTAAATTTCCATGTATTACTAAAATATTTGGTTTTCCTTCATCCACTATATTAAAATTTTCTATTCCACAGCTATTGCAATAAAAATCATCAAAACTATAACCATATATATTACAGTCTGGTTCTTCTACTTTTTCTATAAATGTCTCAAATATTTTTACATTTGAATTCCAATTAAATTTATTATAATATGAATTTTTTACCTTTGGATCGTGATTTCCTGCTGATATAAACACTTTAACATTTTCTATTTCTTTAAATAATTCATTTATATATTCTATTGTTGTCTGTTTTACATAGTCGTGTTCATATAAATCTCCTGAAATAAATAAATAATCTACATTATTTTCTTTTATATATTCTATTATTTTCTTAAATACTTTTCTTTGTTCTAACCTTCTTAAGTCTCCCATTACCCCTTTATCTGATAAACTAGTAAATGCTCTATCTAAATGCATATCTGCAATATGTACAAATTTCATTTTCTCACCTCACAGATATTCTACTATATTTATTGTTTTTTTACAAGTAATTTGGCGAATTTTTTTTCGCTTAAAAAAGAAAGCATTTAAAAATACTTCCTTTACATTATTAATATTATATAATTTATTTATAAATATATAATTGGTCTAAAAGAAATCGAATATTCACATGTCTCTAAAGTTCTCATATCTCCTCTACCAGTAGTAAAATTTCTAGTATCATTATAACCTCCACCTCTATCAACAGTTGTATGTCCATTTTTACTATAAGTCTCTGTTGTCCATTCATAACAATTACTAGCCATATCAAAAATATTACATATTTTATCCATAACAGTAAGATTATTTGTTCCTTTAATCGATATTGTTGTATTTAAACTATTTTGCCTTGAATATAAAATACTCTTATTTTCTCTGTCATCACATTCTTGTAAAAATACAACTGCTGTATCCCACGCAAAACCATTTACTAAATCACTGGTAAAATTAGAATTGGCCGAGTACATATTTTGACCTACTTTTGCTGCTTGAGCTTGTGTTACGTAATTATATATATAATCATCTGGTTTTACTGTTACTTGTTCTAATTCTTCATCTTTGCTTTTACGTTCATTTTCAATTCTTGCTTCATACCTACCTATATAATATCCTCCTGATTTTTCTACCTTGTCCTTAAAATCTTCGATGTCTTTTGCATGCACATTATCAGTTTCACTATTTTTTAATCCTTCAATATAATAATTTTCATCACTTTCAGAATATTTTCTTAATTGGTCTGATATACCTTCTTTAGATAATTGCTCATTTACAGTTCCATCTTCATTAAAAACATATCTTTTTAAATCAATATCAAATGTTGTTCCATCTGACTTTTTTATACCATTTCCCACTGGTATCCATACAAATTGACTTCCTTTAGTTTCTCCATGTACTACATCTTCTATCACTATACCATCTTCTACATTGTCTTCTGGATTTATTACTCTAAAGCCTTCTGGAACTTTTACTTTATTTCCTAAACTATCTATAAATTCTATATTTTCTCCACTATAACTGTTTAAATATCCTTCATAATTTTCAATTATATTTTCTTCATTTTTCTTTGCTTCTTCTGTTTCTTCTTTAGCTTTTTTTGCTTGATTTAATATTCCATTCTCCCCTGTTAGCATAACTATTGAGACCCCTGCTAATATAAGTAAAATAATTATAGTTATCACTAAAGCAATTAAAGTTATTCCTTTGTTTTTCATGTAAAATACCTCTTTTCATTTGAATTTTAAATTCCTTTAAATAATTTTCAAAATAATTTTATTAAGGAATTCCTTAATAAAATATCATATAAAAAATATTTTTTCAATAACAATTAAGGAATTTCTTAATTTTTTATTTTCTTTTAAGGTTTTCCTTAGTGGTTTTTACTTCTACTTTGATATAATTTTTATATCTATTTAGAAAAGAGGGGTAATTATGCAACTTTCAGACGCTATACGAAAAAGAATATATGGCTTACTTAAAGAGAATAATATGAAACTTTTCGATTTATCTAAAGCTGCAGGTGTATCATTACCTACAATTTCAGATTTTTTAAAAAACGATACAAAAAATTTAAGAACTGATACATTACTTCATATATGTGAAGCATTTAACATATCTTTAAAAGATTTTTTTGATAATGAATTATTTAAAGATGTTTTTGCTGAATAGAAAAAAGTTAGAAATTTTTATTCTAACTTTTTTATTTATGAAAACTATCTATTTTCCACTGTTGTTTCATAATTATATTTTACTTCACTTTCAGTTAATGGTCTATTATATACTCTCGATGCGTATATTTCCCCATAAAATGGATATTTACGATTTGATGTATCTCCCTCTGGCTTATAGGTCTGATAAATATCTGAACCAATTTGTATTGGAGTATTCTCAGGAGTATTTACTAAATTTTCTATTAATCCCAAATTTGTTGTTTCTGTCTTTTCACCATTTATATATAAAATGCCATTTTCTTCTTCTTTATTTGGATCATACGTATAAGTTATATAAGTAGATACGTTTTCTTCCACATGCACATCTGGTTTAAATCTATTCTCATTTTTTTCGTCAGAGCCAAATCCTCCTATATCAATAAAAATTGAATTATCATCTCCATTTAAATCCATAAAAAATCCATTTAATCCATTTGTTCTTTTCATCATAAGTATTTGTGCTATATCTGATGCTCCTTTTCCTTTTAGATTAAAATATATCTCTAATGTTATCCCTTGGCTATAGTCTGAATTATCTTTTACTTCTATTCCATCATCTATTCCATCAAACATTAATGCATTTTCAGACCAGCCACTGTTTTCGTCTCCTTCATTAAAGTTATGAAGTATGGCATCTCCCCATGAATTAGAAGTTGTCATGTTTTTTGGGTCTGCTGAATATACTAATCCATCTTTTATACAAAGTAATTCATTTGTTACTATTCTATGTTTCCCCTCATCATATTTGACAAATTCTCCTGTTTCATAATTTATTATATATGAATTTTTTAATTCATAATCACCTACATCTTCTGGTTTTAGATAATACCATCCATTTGCATATGTTGTTCCTGTTTCTGAATCTATTATACTTTTTGTATCTTCTATTGTATTAAATTCTACTTCTTTTAACTCTTCTCCTATTTTGTATTTTGTTATTTCTTCTTCTGTAATTATTAATCTTATATATTCTTCTTCACTTGCTATTTCTGTTACATCTTTAGCTTTTCGGGCTTGTGTAAGTATTCCATTTTCTCCTGTTAGCATAGCAATTGATACCCCCGCTAAAATTAACAAAACAATTATTGTTATTACTAAGACAATAAGTGTAATTCCCTTTTCTTCTTTAATCATATTTTTCCTTTCCTTTTCTCTTGTATATGAAACCAATTTCATTTTACTTTAAAAATCATTGTCTGTCAAGTACTGCTTTGAAGTATATTATTTTTTATTAATTACTATATTATGATTATTCATAAGAGGTGTAGCTAATGAAAAAAGAAAATATTAAACCAATTGTTTTTGAAATTGAATATGGAAAAATAGTAGTAAAATTAGATGAAATTATGAAAAAATTAAATGTTTCTAATTATGAATTAAATAGCAAAGCAAATATTAAATTTCAAACAATACAAAATCTAAGAATAAATAAATCTTCACGAATAGATTTCGAAGTTCTTGCTAAACTTTGTTATTCTCTTAATTGTAAAGTAGAAGATATATTAGAATACGTGCCTGATAATGATAAAACTGTACATTAGAAAAAGTTAGAAATTTTAATTCTAACTTTTTTATACATACACACTTTTTATTTTAATAATCTAAACTATTTTCATCTAAAAGAAAATCATAAATCCCCATTAAAATAATGCCATTATCATAACGAGATCTTTTAACATTATCACCAACAATTATTATTTTTTTAAAGAAATCATTTACATTCAATAAAGATTTTTGTTCTTGTTTTACTTTATCTGCTGTTTTCATTTCAAGAGCAGATTGAATATATATTTTATTGTTTCCTTTATTTGCAACAAAATCAATTTCTAATTGTTTCTTTTTATCACCATCACGTATTTCAACAGAACCAACATCTACATTATATCCACGTTTTTTTAATTCTATATATATAACATTTTCCATAATATGTGAAATTTCTTCACTTTGCCTAAAATCTAAAAATGAATTTCTAATCCCCATATCTGTGAAATAATATTTTTGAGGAGTCTCAATAAATCTTTTACCTCGTACATCAAATCTTCTAGCTTTTTCTATCATAAAAGCATCTTGTAAATATCCTAAATAATTATATATTGTTTTATCTGTCATTGTAGACAATTTGTCTCTTTCCTTAAAATTATTTGATAATTTTAAAGGATTAGTCAAACACCCTATATCTGATGCAATTATTTGTACTAGCATTTCTAATTCTTCTTTATTTTGTATTTTATTCCTATCTACAATATCATTGATATATACATTATCTTTTTGTGTCCTTAAATAATTTATTTTAGTATTATCAGTTTTTGAAAGTACAGTTAAAGGCAATCCACCAAAAGTATAATATTCATTTAGTGCTTTTTCTTCAGAACCATTATATACAGAATAAAATTCAGAAAAAGATAATGGATATACTCTTATTTCATCTCCTCTACCTCTAAATTCTGTTACAATATCTGATGACAAAAATTTTGAATTACTTCCTGTCACATATATTTCTAAATTGTTAATATGCATAAAACCAATTAGAACGGCCTCAAAATCTTTAACTTCTTGTACTTCGTCTAATAATATATAATATTTATTTTCATCTTTAATTAAATTTCTTATATATTCATCTAAATTATCTGGCTCTAAGTATTTCTTATTTTTATTTTCATCTAAACTAAGTTGTATAATATGCTCTTTATCAACTCCTTGCTCTATAAGATAATTTTTAAAAATTATATTTAACAAATATGATTTACCACATCTTCTAATTCCTGTAATTATTTTAATTAAGCCATTATCTATTCTATCTATTAGCTCTTTTAAATAGTAGTCTCTTTTTATTTCCATTCTCAACCCCCCATTACGAATTTTTTCCGTTTACGGAACTTTTTCGTAATAATTATAACATTTCATTATAATTAAGTCAATTTTTATTACGAATTTTTTCCGTTTACGGAACTTTTTCGTAATATTATATTCATTTTAATTATTAATTATACATTTTTTAAGTAATTAAGAAAAATTCTGTATTAGAAATGCTTTAGTAAGAAGTAATTACAGAAATATAGCAAGATGAATTTACTCCACATTTGATTATTTAATAATATTTTTTAAAAACTTATTACAAAGAACTTAGAAAATAAAGATTCATATGTAAAAGAATTATTTGAAAACGATAATTAAAGCAAGTTTTTAGATTAAGTGGTTTTTCGTAGGGAATAAAAAGGGTAGAAAAACCACAGGCAAGGCGTAAGCCTTGAATCTAAAAACTTGCTCCTTTTCCCTAAAAGAAAAAAGTTAGAAAACATGCATTTTCTAACTTTTAATAATAACTGTATTTTTCCTCCGTCCCCAAAAACAGTTTTACTCATCAATAGGTCCGAACAACTCATCAAACTTAGCCTCTAACTCTTTTTGTAAATCATAAGTATCATCATCTTCCGGCTCTTGAGGTAAAATAGGAGCATCATCAAAATCCTCCAGGCTTAAAGGTTGAATATCTTGCTTACCACTATTTTCTTCTTTAATATCATTTTTAGGATTAGTGTCTACCTCTGCTTTAGGCTTTACATCTTCTGGTTCATCTTCAAATAAATCATCTAAAGACTCAACTTTCAAATCCTTAGCCTTTTCCTTATTATCCTCTTCTTCCACATATGGATTATAAGGATTATACTTTCTCCAAGCTCCCCTATCCTTTTCTCCAATATCATTGTGGCTAATCTCGCAAGCTGCAAGTTTCCTTGCCATAGGATGCTTAAAATAATAATACTTCTGAGCTTTAACAGGTTTTATACCTTTTTCAAAAATAATACACAAATCATTATCTAATCTTCTAAGTTCATCTGGAGTCATTAAAGCCCTTGCCATGACTTGATCTGAAACTGATTTACCAGTTTTCCAGTTTTGCCTATCTCTATTTACAGAAATACTATCTCTTTCAATAGTTTTTTCTCCTAATGCTTTAGAAAAATATTCAACTGTTTTATATGAGTTACTTCCTAAAAATACATGTGTATCACAGTTACCCATGATAGTCTCATAAGATTTCTCATAAACTGCCTCTAATTGATCAACATTCTGTAAAATAACACTAAAAGAAATTCCTCTACTTCTTGATGTTGATATTTTTTTATCAAAATCAGGTATTTTACCTATATTGGCAAACTCATCTAATATAAAGAATGTTTTTTCTTTTAATCTTCCACCATTTAAATCAGCATAATCATATAATTGTTGTATCATTTGAGAGAAGAAAATTGTAAGTAAGAAATCATATGCTGTATGTGTGTCTGATGATATAACATATACTGCTGTTTTCTTATTTCCTATTTCTTCAAAATCTATTGTATCGGTTGATGTTAGCTCTGCTATTTCTTTTGAATCAAATTTACCAAGTTTTGCTTGTAATGAGCTTAAGATAGATCCATATGTCTTTTCTGGTGCTATTTCGATAGATTTATAGTTCATTCTTGCTGGGTGGTCATATGGTAGTTGACTCATTAATTCTGAAAGTAAATTACTTCCACCTTTGTTATTTGCTGCTCTAACAAGTTCTGCACAACTTGCTAAGTTTTGTTCTTCTTCTGGTCTTGTTGCTATTAAATAATATATTAAAGCCTTTAATAACAATTCTGCCATATCATCCCAATATGGGTCTGAACTCGAACTTTCTGATTGTTGCCCTTTTACAACTGTATTTGCTATTACATCTACATCTAATTCTGATGAAATATGCATAAGTGGGTTATATCCATCACTATATTGTGGTCTTACTAAATTTAATACTTTAATATCATAGCCTTGTTCTTTTAAATATCCTGCCGTTCTATCATATAATTCTCCTTTTGGATCTGTAAATACATATGAGCCTAAACATTGATATGCATTTGGTATTGAATATGATGCAGATTTACCAGAACCTGAACCGTCCAACTACCAAAACATTTATATTTCCTCTTTTATCTAATGGCAAGTAATTGTCCTCTGCAAGAATTATTCCTTTATTCTTACTTAAAATAGTATATTGTTCTCCTCTTTGTGACCAGTCACTTGAACCATGCTCTATATCTGAATATTCGTTTTTAGGTGCTGATCTAACAAATCCTATAAAGAAAAATACTGTATAAAAAATTGTTACTACCAACAATGTTGATATAAAATCTCCAACTGCTTCACTTGAAAACAAGTTTCCTAATGTTCCAATTGGATTTGTAATAGATGTTCCAAATGTTTCTATAAAAACATCCAATTTAAATTCACCATCCAGCCCTGCAACATGTGCACTATAACTAAATGGTGAAACAAATGCTATGGCAATTACTATCCATAGTATTGCATATACAATAAAATATTTTCTATTTCTTCTTATTGCTCCTTCTACTTTATAATTCATATCAAATACCCCTACTCTTTTGTTTTATCTTGACTCGCCATCTCTTTTTGTTTGTTTTTTCCCGCCATTTTCAGCTACTATTGACATTCCTGCTTCCAATTCAGTACTAAGCACCTCTCTTTTTATTTGATTAGGTGTTTTCATTTCAGTATTATTTTTAGTAGCTTTTCCTTCTTTACTTTGCTTGTCAAAATATTCTTGCATTTCAACTCCAACAATTGTAAAGTTGTCATTCATTCCTGCTGGACTTTCAATATAATCTTTGTTTTCTGTCATTGTTTTCATGTACTTTCCTCCCTATTTTTCTCTTACTTCGAATGCGAAATAAGATTTATATGGTTTTAATTTGCATTTCCCTTTTACTTCATTTGTTTTGTCATCAAAATAAAGTGTTGGCTTTATTTCTTCTGTTGTTTCTGGATCTATAATTGAAATTTGCCTTTTCAAGTTAGGTGTGTATTGAAATTCTTTATATTCTACTGGTTCTTCTGCATAAATTGTCTCAAATTTAAATGGTGAAGGTTTTTTTGTTATTTTTACTTCATCTCCTATTAAAATCCCATTATTAATAATTACTTTGTCTTCTCCAAAAGACAAAATAATTAATTGGTTTCCATCATCTTGTGGATCTTCTACATAAAATGTTTTCTTATTATATTTTCCAACAAGTTCTTCTGTAAATTCAAGTCTACCTACTGTGTATTTTGGATATTCATTTAAATATTCTTTTTTAGTTTTGTAAACTTCGTATATTACAGTTCTAACTCCTTCTGGATCTGTTATACTAAAATGCTTTCCTTGTATAGCCTCCATTTTTTACACCTCATTTCTATGATTTAATCCATAGCTTATCTTTTGTTAAACACTATATTAATTATAGCTAAAAACCTAGCTTTTGTCAATACAAAATTTATGTTAAGTGACATTCTTTAAACTCTTGGATTAAATTTTGATATTTCACTTAACTTTTGATATATATTTTTTTCCTCTTTACTCAAATGCTTTGGTACAACCACTTTTACTTCCGCTATTAAGTCTCCCCTTTTTTCTTTACTTGCAAAATATCCTTTATTAGGGATTCTTAACTTTTCTCCTGTTTGTATTCCTTCTGGTACATATATTTTTGTTTCATCATCAATTGTTTTAACAGTTGTCCTCGTTCCTAATGCCGCTTCCCAAGGTGTTAATAGTAAATCTGTATATATATCATAACCTTCTAATTTAAATTTTTTGTCGTTTTCTATATTTACTTTTATTAAAAGATCTCCATTTTTTCCACCGTTTTGTCCGTTTTTTCCTTGCCCTATTAATCTTACTTTTTCTCCATTTCTAATTCCTTTTGGTATTTTTACTGTATATGTTTTTGCATTTCCTTCTATATCTTTTAATGCTATTTGTTTATCTAATCCATAAAAAGCATCGAAAATACTTACATTTATTTCTGTTTCTATATTTTCTCCTTTTATTGGATTTTTCTTAGGTTTATCTTCTTTTTTATTTTCTTCTAAATTTCCTAAAAATATATTAAATATAGCACCTTTTTGTGATTTTTCAAATGCTTTTGGTCCTTTTCCGAATTTTGAATTCCATATTCTATCATATTTTCTTTTTGATGATGGAACTGATAATACTTTATATGCTTCATTTATATCTTTGATTCTTTCTTCTGCCAAATTATCTCCAACATTTAAATCCGGATGGTATTTTTTTGCAGCTTGTCTATATGCTTGCCTTATTTCATCTATTGACACATGACTTGTTTCCAAATCCAATATTTTGTAATAATTTTTTAAAACCATTTCCTAACATCCTCCCAAAAATTTGGTAAATTTATTTTATCACATAATGATACAAAAATCTATATTTTTTTATTTTTTTCCAGAATAAAAAAATAAAATAATTTTTCTATTGGCTAAAAGCTACTATAGGGACGTTTCCTTTTGCTCGAAAACGAGCATTTGGGACAGATCTATTATTGAAAATAACAAGTTTTTTTATTTATTTTGTAACAAATTTGTAATATAAAGGTGTAAGCCATGAAAAAACTAACATTTAGAGAAATGATGTACTATGTCATAATAAATTATTTCACTTTTTTCTCATAAGATATTTACAAATACCGTATTTATATATAAAATAAATGTATGCTATGTGCTGCTTTTAACATACAAAAATCGATATAATACTTAAAAATACGGTTTCTTTATTTTTAACTTTTTATGCATAATATTTTGTTTAAGTTTTTAATATATTATTATAAAAATAGTATAGTTATTTGAAAATTGAATATGTCTATAGATATCTTTGATTTAATTGTAGAAAGATATACTATTTTTTATAATTTTAGGATAGCTTACATATCAATTTAAGTATAAAAAAGAAAAATAAGGAAATAATTACACTAAAGAGAGGAGAAACAAATCAAATGAATAATGTTTTAAAATCAACCAAAGGTATTACTCTAATTGCACTTGTTATTACTATAATTGTTTTATTAATTTTAGCGGGAGTAAGTATAGCAATGCTAACAGGAGAAAATGGAATATTAACACAAGCACAAAATGCTAAAGATGAAACAGAAAAAGCTTCAACATTAGAAGAAGTACAATTAGAAGCATTAGGAGCAATTGATACAGACGGAAAAATAAATGTAGATAGGTTAATTGATAATATATCTAAAAATTTAAATGGTGCAAATTCAACATCATTAGGAAATGAAGTAGTAGTGGAATATAAAGGAAATAAATATTTAGTAGAAGAAAATGGAAATGTAATATATTGGGAAGGTGGAGAAACAAAAGCAAATGCACCAAAACTAGTAAAAGGAATGATACCAGTAAAATATAATGTAGAAAGTGGAAACTGGGTAATATGTAGTGAAGATGACCCTGAATGGTATAGTTATACAACTGAAGATAAGAAATGGGCAAATGTAATGTTATGTGATGGAACATATGATGAAAATACAGCTATAGGAACAGAAGTAGCAGAAAAAGATTTAGGAAGTATGTTTGTATGGATACCAAGATATGCATATAAAATAACAGAAGGATATCATCAGTCAAGTGGAGCAATAGATGTAAAATTTGTAGCAGGGACAAGCTATGCATATTCAGATGAAGAAGGAAATATAACCCAAGTAAAAAATGGAAATGAAGAAGGAGTAATAACAGATAGTGGATATACAGACTATGTAGTGCATCCGGCATTTACAGATGGAAACAAATATGATAGTTTTGATAATGGAGAATGGAGACAAGAAATAGAAGGAATATGGGTAGCAAAATTTGATGCAGGAATAAAGACAACAGAAAATGATACAAGTGCAAAAGTATCAAGTAGTAATACAGCAAATAATTTATATTATCCAATATTTAAGGGAAGAAAATTTGGATATAACTATGTAACAGTATCACAATGTTATGATATATCACAAAGTTTAGATGATAATGGAAATCCATATGGATTAAATAGTTTATCAAATAGTCATTTAATGAAAAACAGTGAATGGGGAGCAACAGCATATTTATCAATTAGTAAGTATGGATATTCAGAAGGAACAAGTGAAAAAGAAAAGGCAAAAAATAATTTAAGTATAGTAGATTATAATAATCTATCATCAAGCCCAGTAACAAATCCTAATAATACAGAAAAAATAACAGCAATAACAGGATATTCAGCAACAACAGGAAAAGCAAGTCAAAATGTAATGGCATATACAGGAGAAAGTAGCTTAACTGATGCAGTTGTAGGAACAAATGGAACATCATATGCATGGAATAATTGTAATAGTAGTTCTGATGAAGGAAATGGAACTATATCTAGTACAACAGGAAATATATATGGAGTATATGATATGGGAGGCTGTCTAGTAGATTATACAACAGCATATGAAAATAGTGGAGTAAGTGCTTTAACAAGGTATGGAAATAGCTTTGCAACAGGAACATCTAATTATTTATCAACAGCATATCCATATAATCCAATAACAACAGATAATAAAGATTTTGAATCAGGATATAATGGAACAGGATGGGATAAGATTTTTGGAGATGCAATATGGGAAACATCTAGTGGAATAGGTTCAGGAAAAGCATGGTTTGGTCAAACATTAGAAGAAGACGGAGCTTCAGAAGAACCCTTCTTCCCTCGAGGTGGGGCTTGGGATATTACGGCTGGTATCGGTTTGTGTGGCTTGGGTGACAATGTTGGGCATGCGGACCACCGTTTACGGTTTCCGCAGCGTGTTAGTAGTCGAGTAGCACTTTGATTTTCCTTGACCATTGACTCCTTTTTTAGAAAAATTGGAAAAAAAGCCAATAAGGAATGCATTTTTCATACATAGATGGCATTTTTGCAGTAATATTTCAGATTCGGAAATATTTTTCTTTAGTAGTAGTAGTAACGGATATGGAAATAATACTTATGGCAGCTTTAGAAATGTTAAATGGAATTACAGGAGATATTCCAGAAAATTTATTTATTAATCAAACACAAATTGAAAGCATACAAGCATGTTTTATAAATTATACTGGTTTAAGTAATAGTCAGATAAAAATAGTATAAAAAAAATTAAACAATGCTGTGCAATTTTGTAAAGGAGTTAATGCAAAAGTAACAGTATATATACCTAAAGGAATGAAAAATTCATTTAAATCAACTTCAAATGTAACAGTTGTTGAATGTGATATTTGATAAAAAGATATCTAAATAAATCTAGTAATAAAAGTATAGGAATTTCTATACTTTTTATTGCTTTTTAATTGCAAATAAGGCATTGGTAATTATTTTTTTATATTATAAATGTATAAATTATTGGTAAAATAATAATAGTAAATAAGAGAAATGAAAAGCAAATTTAATTCAGGATAAAAAAATAAAATTAATTTTCGATAGCATTTAGCCTTAGTGTTTGCAACGGTTTAAGGATTTCAAGTGGTTCAAAACCTCTGCAAGCATTGATATAACAATGTAGTTTTTAGTAATTTAAAATTCACTCGACTCTTGATAATACTAACTTTCAGCTAATAAAAAAATCATTTCATTTTTTATCCCAATCTTTTTCTAATTTTCCATTTGTTTTATTATCCAAGATATAATTACTTTTAGGATATAATTTTTTTGTTCTTCCGATAATTCTGTATTTTTAGGTATTTTATGCCATTTATTTAAACAACCTCTACAGCAAGTTGCCGTTGCATGTTGTGCAATAAGCACAGGATGCCCTTTCATAGGCGTTTGCCTTCCATCATTTTTCATTTCCTTTGGAGCTAATCTTTTTTCTATAAAATCTCTTGCATGTTTTTCTATCGTTTCTATTCCTTTTTTTCTTACATATTCCTTGTCTTTCTCTTTTAAATAAAACTTGCTTCTAAAATTTGATTTTGATAAACTTTCTAATATTCTATCTATTCTTTGATTTTCTTGCAAAATACACATCCCCATCAATCTATATAGTAAATATAATTTTCTTTTCTTGGCTTTAGATTTCCTTCTTCTTTCTTATAACCTAATATACAATTTCCTATTCCTTCATATTCCTCTGGATTTATACCTAATTTTCTTAATAGTTCTTTTCCTTCTTCTGCCTCAAATTCCTCTTTTGCTCTATGTATCCAACAACTTCCTATTCCTAGTGAATTTGCTGTAAGCATTAGGTTTTCCATAACTAAACTCCCATCATAAATGTAAGTTGGTATGTCTTTTTTACCAAGTACAACTAAAACAACTGGTGCACCATAAAATGGATCTTTTTCTATCCCCATTATTTTTGCGTTTAATTTAGATAGTTTATCTCTTATTTCTTTGTTTGTAATAGCAATTATTATACTTGATTGTTTTCCCATTCCGCTTGGTGCATATGTTCCCGCTTCTAATATTTTTTCTATTATTTCTTTTGGTATCATTTTATCTTCATATTTTTTTATACTTCTTCTTTCTTTTATATTTTTAATAACTTCGTTCATATATATCACCTCTAAAAACATTTCTATTAGAATATTATCACAGAACAAAGAAAAAAGGAAGTACTCTTCCTATTTTTCTAAAGCTAATTCTATTAAATTCGTTATTAATTTTTCATATGAAATACCACTTTTTGCAAACATTTTAGGATACATGCTAATATCAGTAAATCCTGGCATTGTATTTATTTCATTTATTATTATTCTATTTGTTTTATTCTCTACAAAAAAGTCCACTCTTGATAAACCTTTTCCATCTATTGCTTTAAATGCTTTTATTGCTTCTTTTCTTATTTCTTCTGATATTTCTTCTGATATATTTGCTGGTATTTCTGTTTTTGATTCTTCATTTTTATATTTAGCATCATAGCTATAAAATTCATCTGCTGCTTTTATTTCTCCAACACAAGATGCAATTACTTTTTCATTTCCTAAAACTGCACATTCAACCTCTTTTCCTATTACACCTTGTTCTATTAAAATTTTGTTATCAAATTTTGAAGCATATTCTATATTTTCTATAAGTTCGTTTTCATTTTCTGCTTTTTTTACTCCTACACTTGAGCCTGAATTTGATGGCTTTATAAACATTGGAAATTCTAATTTTTCTGTTATTTTTTTAGCAATTTCTTTTAAATCTAAAATTTTTTCATCAAAATTTTTATCCACATAAATGTATTTGTTCTTATATTTTCTTACATATTCATAAGGTGTCTGATTAATTCCTGCTTTTTCAAATACTATTTTTGTATAAACTTTATCCATGCCAACACTTGATGCTAATACTTTACATCCTACATATGGTATTTTTAATAATTCAAATAGACCTTGTATAGTTCCATCTTCTCCATATAGTCCATGTAATACCGGAAATATTACATCTAATCTTTGTATATAACTTATTATATTTTCTATTTCAACTATATTTTCAACCTTTTCCCCTAACACTTTTTTTCTTCCGTCTTCTATATATTTATACCATTTTCCTTCTTTGTCTATGTATATTGGAAAAACTTCATATTTTTCTCTATCGATATTTTCAAGTATTGAGCCCGCAGATACTACGGATACCTCGTTTTCTGTTGACATTCCTCCAAATATAATTCCTACTTTTATTTTTCCCATGATTCCACCAACCTTTCTACTATTTTATAAAATCCCATTCCATTTGATGCCTTAAATAAAATAACGTCATCTTTTTTAGCTATTTTTTCTAATAATGGTTCTATTTCCTCTTTATTTTCTAAATAATAAATGTTTTCTTTATTCATTTTTTCTTTTGCCACATCTGCTATATATGTTGCATTCTCTCCACATGCTATTAATATATCTATTTTATTTTTTACAACTTCTTCTCCTACTTTTTTATGTAATTCTTCTGAAAATTCTCCTAATTCAAACATATCACCTAACACTGCAATTTTTCTTTCTTTATATTCTGATAGTACTTTTAAAGAAGCCTTCATTGATTCTAAACTTGCATTATATGCGTCATTTATTATTTTTATACCATTTTTTAGTTCTATTATATCCATTCTTTTTTTAGTAAGTTCAAAACTTTCTATTCCTGCTTTAATTTTGTCTTTCTCTATTTCTAATACTTCTCCTACTGTTATTCCACATAAAGCATTTAATATAAAGTGCTCTCCTCCTACTGGTACTTTTATTTTTTCTTCTTCATCATTTATTTTACAAGTAAATGTACTATTATTTTCTTCTAATTTTATTTCTTTTGCCATAACATTGCTTTTTTCTTTAATCCCGTAAGTTTTTATGTTATAGTTCTCTTTGTTTTCTTCATACCATTTATGTAATAGATCATTATCATTATTTATAATTACTGCTTGTTTTTTGCTTCCTTCTAATATTTCTAATTTTGCTTTTAATATGTTTTCTCTTGAGCCTAAATTTCCTATATGTGATGTTCCTATATTTGTTATTATACAAATAGTTGGGTTTGCAATTGAAGCAAGTAAACTAATTTCTCCAAAATGGTTCATTCCCATTTCTAATACTGCTACTTCTTCATCTTGCATTCTTAGTATTGTAAACGGTAAGCCTATATTATTATTATTATTTCCTTCTGTTTTTAATGTTTTATATTTTTTTGCTACTACATTTGCTACTATATCTTTTGTACTTGTTTTTCCTACACTTCCTGTTATTGCAATTACTGGTATATTATATAAATTTCTTTTATATCTTGCTATATTATATAGAGCTTCTAATGTGTTCTCTACTTTTATTATATTTTTATCTGTCCATTTTTTTAATTTTTCATTTTCTATTTCCACATTTTGTACAATAACTGTGGATGCACCATTTTCTAATGCTTTTTCCCAGAATATATTTCCATCAAAATTTTCTCCTTTTATTCCTATATAGCAATCACCATCTTTTATTGTTCTTGTGTCTTTTGAATAACTTTTGCAAATATTTTCTTCGTTTCCTACTAGTAATTTTCCTTTTGTTACTTCTAATATATTTTTAATACTTAAATCTTTCATAAATTCTTCCTTTCTTCTTTTGCTAAATTATATGTCTTTTTCTTTTTTTTTGCAACTACATTATTACTATTTTTGTTTTAAAGCCCCCAAATATTAAATAAAATTTTAAAATTTCAAATAGTTATGTGCAAAAAAATCATAATTTTATTGACTTTTTTGCACATAAAAGGTATAATATCTATATAGGAGGAAAATTATGGAAAGAGAAATTATTAAAAAATTAATTGAATGGAAGAATTCTAAAAAAAGAAAACCTTTAATTGTACAAGGTGCAAGACAAGTTGGAAAAACTTATATAGTAAAAAAATTCGGAAATATGTATTATGAAAATGTAGTATATGTTAATTTTGAAAAAAATAAACAGATTAGTAATCAAATAAATGATGATATTAACCCACTTGAAATAATTAATAAATTGGAATTATTTTTTAATGAAAAAATTACACCAGGAAAAACTTTAATTTTTTTTGATGAAATACAAGCTAACGAAAGAGCCCTTACTTCTTTAAAATATTTTTGTGAAGAACTACCCCAGTATCATATAATAGCTGCTGGTTCTTTACTTGGAATAAAAATTAATAGCAAGAATTATTCATTTCCAGTGGGTAAAGTACAAATAATAAATATGTATGCATTATCTTTTAAAGAATTTTTAAAAGCATTGGGAAAAGAAAATTTAATAAAGGAAATAGAAAAACACTATATTTCAAATGAAAAAATGGATAATGATATTCACTGTCTTTGTTTAAAATTATATAGAACTTATTTAGTTGTTGGTGGTATGCCAGAAGTAGTACAAACATATTTAGATGAAAGAAAAGTAATTGGAACAATTGATATTCAAGCAGAAATCTTAGAATCATATGAAAATGATATGACAAGATATGCAAAAAATGATGAATCTAACAGAATAGTTTCTGCATTTGATTCTATTCCTTTACAATTAGCAAAAGAAAATCAAAAATTCCAATACAAGGTTATTTCTAAAGGCGGAACATCTAGTATATTCGGTGAAGCTATTTTATGGCTTAAAAATAGTGGAATAGTTCATCAAGTATTTAAGGCTAACCCTCAAATACCAATAGAAATGTACAAGGATTTGACATCTTTTAAACTATATATGAATGATGTTGGGTTATTTGTAAATAAAGCTGGTTATCCGTTATATCAAGTAGATCTAAATACTGGTCTTTTTATGATAGAAATGGGACCTTTAACAGAAAACTATGTTGAAAATGAACTTAGAATAAATGGTTATGAAACTTATTATTGGGAATCAAATGGAAGAGCCAAAATTGATTTTTTAATTCAAAAAGAAACAGAAATAATACCTATTGAGGTAAAATCTAAAGAACATACAAAATCAAAAAGTCTAAATCTTTATATGCAAAAATATAACCAAAAAACTGCAATACGTATTTCTGAAAAAAACTTTGGTTTAGAAAATAATATTAAATCTGTACCATTATATGCTGTATTTTGTATATAAGAAGAACTGGAATTATTTTCAGTTCTTTTTATTGTTGCTATTTTTTATTAAAACCTTATTTCATAATTTTGAGGCATTTCATTTCATGTTTTTGGTGTATTTCATTTCCAACTTTTGGGGTAATGCAAAAAAGATAGTAAAATTACTACCTTTAAAACTAATTACTATTATTTACAGTCATCTCATAATTATACTTAACTTCACTTTCTGTTAATGGTCTATTATATACTCTTGATGCGTATATTTCTCCATAGAACGAATATTTACGATTTTCTGTATCATTTTCTGGTCTATAAGTTTCATATATATCTGATCCTATTTGTATTGGCGTATTTTCAGGAGTATTTATTAAATTTTGTATATTTCCTAAATTGGTTGTTTGAGTTTTTACTCCATTTATATATAATACTCCATTATCATTCTTTATCTCAGGATTATATGTATATGTAATATAATACATATTATTTTCTTCTATATTTGTATTTGTAGTAAATCTATTGTTCATTATCCAATTTCCTTCTTCATCTTGAATCCCCCATCCACTTCCACCTATGTCTATTGTTAATGTTGCTTTTTCACTATTCTCATAATTCAAGTAAAGAAAAAAACCATTACTTGCCTTAGTTCTTTTCATCATTAATATTTGTGCTATATTTGAACTTCCTTTACCTTTTAATGTAAAATATATCTCTAATGTTATTCCTTTACTATAATCAGAATTATCTTTCACTTCTATTCCATCATCTATTCCATCGAACATTAAACTATTTTCCGTCCAGCCACTGTTTTCTTCTCCTTCTTTAAAGTTATGTAGTATTGCATCTCCCCAGGAATTAGAATTTGTTATGTTTTTTGGATCTGCTGAATATACTAATCCATCTTTTATGCAAAGTAGTTCATTTGTTACTATTCTATGTTTTTCTTCATTGAATTTTATAAATTCTCCTGTTTCATAGTCTATTATATAAGAATTTTTTAATTCATAATCTGTTACATCTTCTGGTTTTAAATAATACCATCCATTTGCATATGTTGTTCCTGTTTCTGAATCTATTATACTTTTTGTGTCTTCTACTGTATTAAATTTTACCTCTTTTAACTCTTCTCCTATTTTTTCTTTTGTTAATTCTTCTTCTATAATTATTAATCTTATATATTCTTCCTCACTTGCTATTTCTGTTACCTCTTTTGCTTTTTTTGCTTGATTTAGTATTCCGGTTCTCCCCGTTAGCATAGCAATTGAGACACTTGCTAAAATTAATAAAACAATCACTGTAATAACTAGGGCTATAAGTGTTATTCCATTTTCTTTTTTATACATTTTACCACCTCTTTTGTAATTTACAAAAATATTTTACAACTAAATGGTTGTAAAGTCAATACATTTATTTGAATGTATGTAAAATATATTTATTGGAGGTTCATTTATGTATTTGAAAAGATTAAAAGATTTACGAGAAGATAATGATTTAAAACAACAAGATGTTGCAAATGTTTTAAATATTAAACAACAACAATATAGTCTATACGAAACAGGAAAAAGAGATCTACCATTTGAGCTTGCTATTATTTTGGCTAAATTCTATAACACTTCTTTAGATTATATTGCTGAACTAACTAATAATAAAGAAAAATACAAATAGAACTTGTTAAATTTCTTTCATTTTAACAGGTTTTTTATCATTTATAAAACTAATAATAATTTATTAGGTATTTTGACTTTTTGTTTTATTTAGGATTTTGCCCACTTGTTTTGTAATATTATACATTTTTTTAAATTTGACTTTTATAATTTATTATTATAATATAAAAATATACTAATATTGTAAAAAAGGAAATATAAAATGAATTACACCCTACATTTGACTGAAAATTGTAATCTAAAATGTAAATATTATTATGAAAAAAATATAACTAATAAAGAAATATCATTTGAAAACATAAAACTATTAATTGACAATGAAATAAAAGAAAATAAAGAGTCTTGTTTTATAACATTTTATGGTGGAGAACCTTTATTAAAAAAAGATTTAATATTTTCTACTATCGATTATATAAATTCAATGAAATCTATTAATGTGGGTACTGACGGAAATTTCTATCCTTGTATTCAATTTATAGAAAATTCTGATTATATAATAGGAAATTGTAAAAATGGAATTGACTTTGAGGCAAGAAAAAATTTAATAGATAGAGCTCAAAAAGAGCACGAAACTTTTAAAAAATGTTCAATTAACAAAAGATGTAACCATACTTGTGCATGTCAAAATTATTTAACTACAAAAGATATAAATAAACTATCACCTTTAACATGTGAATTTGAAAGAATTATGAAACAAATATCTGATGAATTAGCAGAAAAATTATATAAAAATAATTCTAAACTATTTATACAAAAATATTATAATAAAAATTATGATATTTTAAAGCAAATATTAGATAAAAAAATTATTTAAAATATTATATTAATGGAGGTTTATATGGAAATAAGAAATATTGAAGAAAATGTAAAAACTAATTATCCTACTTCTGATGAATTAACTACAAAAAAATTAGAAAAATCAATACCTAAAAAATGGTGTAAATTAGGAATTACTGCATTTGTTTTTAGATTATTATCAACAAAAAAAGTATTTGCAATTGGTCCAGATCCTTCGGCTTTTTTTGATCCAATTCCTGATACTACATTCACCTATATTTATATTGTCAAATCCTCTTTTGTTGTTTTGCTTGTTGCTGCTATTACTTTTTTTATAAGTATTTTGATATTTATTAAAAATAAAATCAAAGCCAAAAAAGAAAATAAGAAGATAAAAATGTCAAAGAAATTAGAATTATCTATTACAATATCTGGTATCTTAACTGCTACACTTGCAATATCTCTATTTTGGCTATATATAAATCGCTAAGAGCTTGGAACTACTTCAAGCTCTTTTATTGTTACCGTTCTATTGATTAATTATTTCAAGACTTTTAATTATGTAATAATAGCACTCTTCATTTATTTTATTTATTACTTTTAATCTTTTTTTATATTCTTTAGGAATTTCAAAATTTATTTCTTCCATAAATTTTTTATTATATTTTTCCATTATCTTTTTGTTGCTCTTAATTAAACTTATTAAGTATAGAACTTTACTAGCTGCTGTTAAAACCTCCTTGTCAATTAAAAAATTTTTTTCTAACATAAAATTTTTAAATTTTCTTACACCAACAATAATTTTTTCAAGATTATTTTTATTTTTTCTATATATTATATCATTTGTAAAATCTTCTATATCATCTAAAACTTCTTTATATGTGGTATTTTTTAGCCTTCTGTATCCAATTTCTCTAGTTGATATACTTATAAAACTTTCTTTAACTTCTTCTATGTTTTCTGCCTCATTAAATAATTTATCAACATCATATAATTGTTTCATAAGTTCTAATTCTTTGCCTGAATTATAACTTATTCCTATTGTTTTTGTTGCTAATGTTGTCAATTTATCTCCTAGGATACTTTCTATAGATGGTATTTTAACTTTAATATTAGATGATACTTTTAATTTATAATTTTCTATCTTTTTTTCAATTATTTTAGGATATTCATTTTTTTCAAAAGCAATATCTAATAATATGTATTTTTCTGAATTGTCTGTTACTGAATTGAAGAAAAATTTATAATGTTTTAAATCTATTTTTTTATTGGATTTATTGTTTCGTATATTTTCCTCAACTCTTGTAAAAACTTCTTGATTTTTTATTATTCTATTTAATACATATTCTACTCTTTCTTTGCTTTCTCCGTGTTATTATATCCACATCAACAGAAAATCTTTTTAAATCATTTAATAACAATACAAGAGATGTTCCACCTTTAAAAATAAATTTTAGTCCTTCACTTACTAAGTTTTCTAATAAATATAGAGCTCCAATTGTTTTTTCTAGTAGTTGTAAATCTGCTGATGGATTTTCTCTTTTTAGTATTACTATTGTATTTTTAAGAAAATTTATATCTCTTAAATTTTTAGATAGCATATTCTACTCCTTCAACTTATATTTTTTTGGTATATCTAATTTATATATAAATTCTTTATATTTATCTATATTTGTACGTAAACTAGCATATTTAATTACTTTCTTAAAATTAATATCATATTTTTCAAAAATATTTTGGTAAATATTTTCTAGTTCTTTTCCTTGATATGAAATATATAATTTATCTACATATAAATCAACCATAACCTTTTCTATAGTTATATATTTTTTGTTTTCTAACTTTTCTAATGGTGATTTCAAAATTAATTGTTTTACAATTATTAATTTTTCCTCATTTAAGAATAACCCTCTGTTTTCATTTAATATTTTTGAAGTTATAACTGTAAACTTTTTTCCAAAATGTTCTTTCAATAAATTTACAACTAATTCAATTGCTATTTTTTCTACTTCTACTATTATATAATTATTTACTGCATAATGTAAAGTAAATTCATTTAATAATTCCGTATTCCATACAGTAAAATTAATTTTAGAATATTCTTTTTGTATCAAATTATAAATTTTATTTTCTATATCATTTTCTTTATATTTATAAACTTCTTTAGTTGCTATAATATATTTATCTTTGTCAACTTCTTTTATAATATTATTTCTTTTTAATATTCCTAAAATGTTTCTAAATGTCTTTTCATTTTTTGTATTATAAATTTCCTTTACAATTTTTTTAAAATCTTCTCTTTCAAAAATATTATTTTTAAATCTTTTATTAAGTTCCTCCGAAACTTTAATATATTTCATTTCTCACCTCGTGGGCTTTTTTCTTTTTTATTCTATTTAGCATTTTGCCCACTTATATTATAACATTTATTTTTTATTCCGTCAAACCTATTAGAAATATGTAACCTTTATTTTAAAAAGCCTAGGAGTTTCCTCCTAAGCTCTTTTTTGTTATTTTTCTACCGCTCTATTTGCTATTTCTATTGCTTTTTTTACAATGTTACCACAGTCTTTAGATGAAACATTTGCCCAAGAACCCCCATCTTTTTTAACTGTATCATATACACCTAATTCTTTTGCTATTTCTTCTCTTAAATTATTTGATATTAACTTACTCATAATATCCTCCTTGTAAATTTTCTTATTTAGAAAATTTTTAAATTGGATTCATAAAACTTTAATTTAAGTTTTATAATTATAGTATATACAATTTTTAAAATTTTATTTTGACAATTTTTTATAAAAATATATTTTTTTAGACAAAAACATGTTATAATTAAATAGATATTATCTAAAAGGAGACGTAAATGAGTACAAAACAGATTGATAAAGAATTGGAAAAAGATAATAAAGAATTAGAAAAGAAGTTAAAAAAAGAAGAAAATTCTAAAACAGAAAATAACGAAAATAGTGAACCAATTCAAGAATTTACACCTGTAATTAAAGAAAAGAAAAATCCTTTGTCTATTTTAGGTGTATTACTTTTTATAATTATCACTATAATTGTAATAGCTTTTCTAATTTTTACAGGATATAATGCATTAAATCAAAATATAATTTCTGGTGTTTATATTCAGGATTTAAATGTTTCAAATATGAGTAAGTCAGATGCTAAAGAACAATTAGAAACTTACATTCAAAGTTCTCTACCAGAAGAGATAACATTAAAGCATGGAGATTATCAAACAACTATATCTTTATCTCAAATTAATGTTAGTTTTGATACAAAAAGTGCAATAAATAGTGCATATAATGTTGGAAGACAAGGAAATCTTTTCCAAAACAATTTTTATGTTTTAACTACAATGTTTGGTAAGGTAAATATAGCACCAAAATTAAATTTAGATGAAGAACAATTGACTCAAAACCTAAATGAAATATCTACTCAATTGCCTGATAAAGTTATAGAAAGTAGTTATTACATAGAAGATAATAATTTAATAATTACAAATGGTAAAAAAGGTAATGTTGTTGATATAGAAGCTACAATTGAAAAAATCAAATCTACGATTTCAAATTTCAATATCATAAATGACCCTATTGAAATTGTGGTAAAAGAACAGGAACCTCAAGCTATTGATATTGATAAAATACATAATGAAATATATAAAGACCCTAAAGATGCATATTATACACAAGATCCATTTGCTGTATATCCATCTGAAAATGGTTTAGATTTTAATATTTCTGTTGAAGAAGCAAAAAATATATTAGGAGATCAGTCAGCTGAAGAATATATCATACCATTAAAGACATTATATCCTAACATTACAACAAATATGATAGGAACTGAGGCATTTCCAGATTTGCTATCAGAATATTCTACAAAATATTCTACAGCTGATAGAGATAGAACTACAAATTTACAATTAGCTGCAAATAAAATTAATGGAACAGTTCTAATGCCTGGTGAAACTTTCTCATATAATAAAGTAGTTGGAGAAAGAACTATTGCTGCTGGATATAAAGAAGCTCCTATATATGTAAGTGGCGAAGTTGTTGATGGTTTAGGTGGAGGTATTTGTCAAATAACATCTACTCTTTACAATGCTGTTGTTTATGCTAATTTAGAAGTAACTCAAAGAAGTAATCATCAATTTGTACCATCATATGTTACAGCAAGTAGAGATGCAACTGTTGTTTACGGTTCTATTGATTTTCAATTTAAGAACAATAGAAATTATCCAATAAAAATAACATGTTCTGTTTCTGGTGGTATTGCAAAATTTCAAATATTTGGTTTAAGACAAGATGATGATTACCAAGTTGAAATTTCTTCTTATGTAACTGGAAGAACTTCTACTGCAATTTATTCAGAAGCATACAAAATATTAAAGAGAAATGGTCAAGAAGTAAGTAGACAATTACTTTCAAAGGATACATATAAAAGACATTAAAATATAAAAAGAAGAAAGATCGTTTTTTGAAATGTGAGAAAAAAACGACCTTTCTTTTTTATTTTTGTAAATCTATTACTTTATCTCCTTTTGTTGCTCCCCATGGCGCTGTTTCTAATAATTTTTCATTATAAATTGTTACTTTTTCTAAATTACTACTATTCGCAAAGCAATATTCTGAAATTTCTTCTACACTATTTGGTATTTCTATACTTGTTAATTTACTACAATAATTAAACGAGTCCCTTATCTCATTTACCCCATCTGGTATTACTACATTTGTCATTTGATTCTGATTATGGAATGCTCTATAACCTATAATTTTTACAGAATCATTGATTGTAAATGCTCCTGTTATTTGATACAAAACTGTCACTAATGTTTTAGTTTCTGTTTTTGTATATAATACATTATTTTCTACTACATAATTTTTGTTTTCTGAATCTATTGTTACTGTTCCATAATAGTGAGTATATTTGAACAATGCATCTATATTAGTTACATTTTTTCCTATTTTCAATTCTTGAAGATTTTTAGATGCTCCTTTAAAAGTTTGATTTCCAATAGTTTGTAATGAATTAGGTAAAATTATAGTCTTTGCGTTTTCTGCTGCAATAAAAGAATTCATTGCTGTATTTAATATACCAATACTATTTTCTTCATCTTCTAAATCTACAATTTCTTCTTTTGAATAGCATAATATTATTTGCTTTGTATCTTTCGTATATAATATTTTATCTTCTGTTGACACAGCAAATTTTTGATTATTACCTTCTATTTCTACTTCTTCTATTGAATTTGGGAAAGTTCCTCCATCATATATTGTTATATTTTGTACAGTTTCAGGTATAATTATTTTTTTTATATTTTTATAATTATTTATAGATAATTCATAATTTGTAATTCCGTTTGGTATCTTAAATGTATCTATACTTTTTAAATAATTATCTGAAGCAAATAATATTGAGTTTTTATCCTTCGGCATTAGTAACCCCTCTTCATACACAAATTTTGCTTCTTCTCCATCTTTCTCATTTACCGTAATTTTGTTTAACTTAGTATTTCCAAAAAAAATATTATTTTCCATTGTTTCAACTGTTGACGGTATTATTATTTCCGAAAAACTTGTATCACGAAATGCTCCTTTGCCTATTTTCTTTAATCCCTCACTTAGTTCTACTTTATTTAAGCTGTAGCATCCATTAAAAGTGTGTGATTCTATATTTTCCACTTTTTCAGGTATTGATACTTGTTGTAATGAAGCACAAGATAAAAATGAATATCCTTTCATTATAATTAAACTTTGTGGTAATGTTACATTTTTTAGATTTGAACAATTTCTAAATGCTTCTCTTCCTATCTCTTCAACTCCCTCTTGCATTATTACTGTCTCTAATGTACTATTATATGCAAATGCATTTGCTTGTATTTTCTTTACCGTTCCTGGTATTATTATTGTTTTTAACCCCTCATTTGCAAATGCTCCTTCTCCTATTTCTGTTACATTATCTGGTATTGTTACTGTTCCATTTTCGTCCATTAATGCTAAATTATTTCCTGTTGATAATAATACTCCATTTTCATCTATATCATATGGATTTACATTTATTCCTAAGCTTTGTGCTATTTCTATTTCATTATTGTCTTTTGTGTTTATTAATAACTCTCCTTTTATTATCTCCATTTTTTCAAAATAGCTATCACTTATATTTTCTATTATATCTTTTATTGTCCCATTTCCTTGTTCTTCTTCTTTTTGTGTATTATAAAATAAATTACTTTTTCCTGCTGTTAAACTCTCATCTAAAAATCCATTATTTTTAGATATTTGTTCTATTTTAAATAATTCCACTTGCTCTTTATAACTTGCTAATTCTGTTTTTATTTTAGCAACACTTGCTTGTGATAATATTCCGATTTTCTCCTGTTAGCATTGATATACTTACTCCGGCTAATATTAACAAAACCACAATAGTTACTACTAAAGATATTAATGTTATTCCTTTATTTTCTTCTTTTCTTTTGTCTTTCATTTACTTTCCACCTTTCTAAACTAAAACTAAAATAATTGTATTACAATATTGGTTTAAGTTCAACAATTTTAGTTTGTTTTATTTGAAAATTTTTCATTATAAAATATTTTATTATAAAGAGGTGATTTTTTTGGATAAAATAGATTATAAGGAAATGGGAAAAAGAATAAAACAAAAAAGAAAAGAATTAAATTTGACACAGGAGAAATTATCAGAAATATTAGAAATATCACCTACATATATTAGTGAAATAGAAAGAGGTACAGGCATATCAAGTTTAGCAACCATAACTAAAATTGCAAATGTTTTAAATCTCGATTTAGATTACTTAATACTTGGAATTTCGAACACAAATATTGATAAAACTTTTTCCAATTTATTAGAAAGAATACCAAAAAAGGATCAAAAATTATTTATCTCACTTTGTGAAAATATAGCAAATACTTTTATAGATAAAAATAGATAAAATAGTTTTACCAAAATAAATAAACCTAAACTAAGGCTTATTTATTTTGGCTTACTATATTTTATTTTAAAAAATAAATTCGATTTACAGATCTGGAACAATATATTTTAGTACCATATTCATTTGATCTATAACCTTATTTAAGATTTCATATTCTGATTTACTAATTGTTGAAATTCTTTCCGTACTTATCTCTATATCTCCAGATTCTATTTTTTTGTTCCAATCTAAAACTAAACGACATTAAAACATTCATATTTATAATGCCTATATGTTTATTCATAATTACAAATATTTTATACTTTGCAAAATATATCAAACTATTCGTTGTTTTATTATAATCTTTTAGCTTATTAGAATCTCTGAACTTTTTTACTCTATAGTAATTTCTATCTTTTACATTTGTCTATGTATTTCATTTAAAATCTTTTTAGTTTGCTCAATGGAAAATTTATATTTATTATTTAAAACATATTTATTCTGCATATTTTCAAATTCTCTTATTAATGCATCATTAAATTCCAATTTAAAATAACTAAAATTTTTAATTGCCTTTTTCTCATCTATACCACCGATTCGTACTTTTTCTTCTTGCCTTTTGTAATCTATCAGCTTATTTAATTCCTCTTTATTATTTAATAACTTTTGAATTTTATCATTACTAAATAGTACTGATATATCATATAAATGCTTTGCTGTATCTGTATACATATCTCTTATATAATAAAACTCTATCGCAAATATTTTATCTATAAACATTCTCTCTAATTTTATTATTTCAATTTCTATTTTACCAATATCAAATTGCTCTTCTAAAATTTTCTTTTCTTTCTCATTTGCAAATCTATATATTAAAGGCTCTATACAATATTTTTCAGTCGGTTCACTTACGGTAAAAGAAGTAGCCTCTACTTGTATTTTTCCTGCTCTTTGTAATGGTATTTCACTTTCCTCATATACTGACATATATTGGTAAATTCCTGTAACACTTCCTTTATTGTCTATACATTCATCTTTTATCAGTTCTAATCCCTCTATTTCATAACCTAAAGCTGATTCTTTTAACCTTTTCTTGTTTCTTGTATTAGATTCTTCTGCTAAAACTTTTACAGTTAAATCTATATCTTCTGAAAAACGATTCATTGTGCTTAACATTTTATATATTGCTGTTCCACCTTTAAAATATGCTTTTAAATAATCTTGCTTTTTAGCTATTTCTTTAAGAATTAAACATACATAATAATCTTTTTCTATTATATCTTTATCTATATTTTCTCTATCCCTAATAATTTCTATAATATTTTTAAATTCGAATTTATTTAAATGTAGTAGCATTTTACCTCCTATCTTGCTAGTACGAATAATTTATCTAATACCTTTCTACTATTTGTCTCTCTAGCATATTTTATAATTTTCTCAAAATCTAATTTATATTCCTCTATAATTCCATATAAAATTTCATCTACGTTTTCTATTTCGACATGAATATTATCTTTATTATTTAAAATATCTATAAACTGTAAGTACCTATAATTTTCATTTGTTATTTCTATTTTAGGTTTTTTTATATAAGTTCTTAAAACTTTATCATATTGTTTATGATATTTACATTCATTTGTTACTATATCTATTACATTAGGAACTAATGTTGTTAGCCCTAATTTATTAAATAATTTTGCACCTACTATATAACCCTTTATATTTCCATCTTTATCTTCTAAATATTTTAGTTTTCTTAATTTATCTGTATTTAATGGAACCTCTCCAAACAAACTAATAATCGGCTTATAATATACTCCCTTATATTCTGCTTTTATAATCCCTTCATTTTTTAATCTATTTAAAATAACATTTACGTTTTTTAATACGTTTTTGTTATCTTTTTCGCATTGCTGTATAATATGTTTTTTTATGTCTTCAATAAATATTGGTTCATTTTCTGGATATTGTTCTATATATTCTAAAACTAATTTACAAATACTCATAAGTTTCACCGCCTCTTTGTTATTATTTTGTAATATTTTATATGTAATATATACTATATAATAACATTATATTCGTTTTTTTAGAATTTGTCAATACTTTGTCGTTATCATTGTATTTCAGATTTACTATAATTCATATGTTTTTTATAAATAATATAGACTTTTTTAATAAAAGCCTATATCATCTTATAATTTTATTTATTTTTACATTGCTGTTTTTTTCCCATCCCCAAAAACAGTTTTACATTGCTAATGTTCCATTTGGTGTATTTGTTATTATTAATATATCTTCTTCCCTTCCATTCTCTGCATTTATATATACTAAAAATTCCTTATCTTCTACTTTTCCCTTAAATTCATAACACAATAATTCTGTTTCCCATTCTGTTGGTATTACAGCCATTCCACTTGATATTATTTCTAAATTAGTATTTAGATCTTTTTTTGCTTCTTCTTCTGTTATTTTTATATTGCTAATATCTCTATTTTCTACATGGTTATTTAAATATCCTGTTGTTTCTATTCCTAATATTTCTCCATTATCTAATGCTACTTTTACTTTTATTAAATCTGGATACATTATTATATTATCTTGCATATATGCATAATTTATTGTAACTATTCCTTCTTGTTTTAAATAATAAGTTTCTTTCATATTTGTAAAACCTTTATTATCTAAAAATTCTTTTGCTTTATTTGCTGCTTCTTCTTGTGATATTATTTCTGTTGTTATATCTCTATTTGAGTTCATGTTTACAACATGTCCTCCTTTTTTTGATATAGATATATTTATTGTTTCTTCATTATTATTTGTTATTGAAAAATCATACACTGGTATTGTTGCATTTTCTGAAAAACCTAAACTACTTATTTCTTTAATATTCTCTTTTCCAATAAATTCTTCTACCTTTTCTTTTGCTCTATTTTCATCTATATCTTCTCCAGTTAATCCTTTTGGTTCATTACTTGTTAAATGTTCTGAAAATGCTCCATCATATATTAATCCTGCATATTCATGGAAGTTTTCTTCTAAATTACTAAAACTTTCTTTAGATATATTATCTACTTGTTGTGCAAATGCTACTGTTCCTTTTTCAGTTAATTCTCCCCAACTGAATCTTCCATTATTTAAGTCTTCTGATAATTGGTTTAGTGTATTTTCTAAATCTACACTATATGTGTGTAATTCTTTTAAATTATTTAAATCTTCTTCTGTTAATGCTTCATTATATATATTTTTCCTTGATAGACTATAACTATAATCACTTACTTGATTTAAAAATTTTTCTGTACTTGATAATTCTTGACTTTCTATTGGTAATCTACTTAAGTAACTTTGTGCTAAGTTTGCTTCCCTCCATAAATTTGTTAATGTTTCTGCTCCATGTTCTGGTGTTGATGATATTAATGATTTTGCTAAATATGTTTCTACATTTTGTACATAGTCTACCAATTCATAAAATGCCATATTATAACTATTTTCTGATGCTTGTCTATATTCTTTTTGTTTTTGATACAAGAAAAATATTAATACTCCTACTATTATAAGCAATATACATATTACACTTAGCATATGCCCCTTTTTTAATCTATTTTTCCAATCTACTAATATATTTTTCACACTAATCTTCCTTTCTATTTACAAAATATATGCTTTCCTATTGTCTTTACTTGTGGTCTTGACCATATCCATTTATTTGTTGCTGTGTCTGGATTAAAATAATATATACATCCTCCTGTTGGATCCCAACCATTCATTGCATCTCTTGCTGCTTTATATACACTTGAACCTTCTTCTATTGGTACATTTATTTGTCCATCTGCTACTGCTGTAAATGCTCCTGATTGGTATATTACTCCTGCTATTGTATTAGGAAACTGTGAGCTTTTTACTCTATTTAATATAACTGCTCCAACTGCAACTTGTCCTTCATACGGTTCTCCTCTTGCTTCTCCATTTATTGCTCTTGCCATTAATTGTATATCTGATATGTTTGAACTTGTTGCATAACTTATGTTTTGATTTATTTCTTTCTTATCTAATATTATTATTCCTATTAGTATTATTAATAGTATAAAAAATAACACTAATATTTTTATTATATTTTTCAAAATATCACCTCTTGTTTTATAAATATTTTTTATTTTCTAATTTGAATTTTTTTGATTCATTTTAACAAAATAATTTTTTGGTAACTAAATAAAAAGATTTTTTTATTTTATATTTCTTATTTTCTTTTCTAAAAATAAAACTTTTCTTTGGTTATATGTAAACTATATTAATCCTATTTAAAGTACATTTCCATATACAGCCACTTTTAACATTTTTCTTTATTGCGTAGGTGATTTTATATTACTTTTCACAATTTTTTTTATTTTATTTTTGATAGATAATTTTTTTATACGTGTTTTTTCTATTTTTTCTTGTAACCTTTTTTACTAATTTTTTTTATAAATTTTATTTATGTTTTTAATCTTTGATTTTTAATTATTAAGAATTTATGTTTACTAGTTCTATTTTTATTATATCTTTTATTTTATTTTTATAACCGTATTATTTTATATTATATTTGTGGTTTCTTATTTATTTTCTTATTGTTTTTATTTTTTTCTATTTTTTTATTTTATTTACTTTCTTAATTATTTTTTTATTTTTATTATTTATTTATTTTTTATTTATTTATTTTATTTTTTATTTATTTATTTTATTTTTTATTATTTATTTTATTTTTATTTATTTATTTTTTTTATTTATTTATTTTATTTTTTATTTATTTATTTTTTTTTATTTATTTTTATTTATTTTATTTTTATTTATTTATTTTTTTCTATTTATTTTTTTTATTTATTTTTTATTTATTTATTTTTTTTATTTATTTTTTTTATTTATTTTATTTTTTATTTATTTTATTTTTTATTTATTCTATTTTTTATTTATTCTATTTTTTATTTATTATTCTTCTACTTATTTTTGCTCTTCTCTATTTTATTTGTTTAAAATATTTATTTTTCAAATTTATTTTGCTATTCATTTCAGTTACAAATTTTAAAAAAACTATTCCTATTTTTTTTAATTCTTAATAGAATATTTATAAAAGAACTTCTTTATTAAAATATCTTTATTTTAAAATAAAACTTTTCTTTAGTAATATGTAAACTCGTTATTTCCTATCTATATTACCTATTCTATTTTTCTTGTTTTTCTTGCTTTGCTTTGTTTCGTAATATTAGAAAGTACTTCTTTTTCTTTTTAGACTATAATTTTATTATCCTTCTATTAATGAATTTTCATCATTCTACATTTTTTAGGTAACCATTTTTATTTATTAAATTTGTCATTTTGAATTCACATTTAAAATATTTATTTTTCTCTTTTTACTATATTTTTTTCATTTTTTCGTTCTTATAATTATTAATATTTTTCTAATTTTTTATATCTGCTTTTTTTATATTTTATTTAATATTCATTTTTCTTTTATTTCACTTTTTTTATTCTTTATTCATTTTTATTTTATATTTATTATTTATTTTTTTATTTATTTATTTTTTATTTATTTATTTTTTATTATTATTATTTATTTTTTTATTTATTTATTATTTATTTATTTTTTATTATTTATTTTATTTTTTATTTATTTATTTTTTATTTTTTATTTATTTTATTTTTTATTTATTTATTTTATTTTTTATTTATTTATTTTATTTTTTATTTATTTATTTTATTTTTTATTTATTTATTTTTTTATTTTTTTGTTATTCATTTTATTTCTATTTTTTACTTTTCTATTTATTTTTGTTCTTTTCTATTTT
>CALXZU010000002.1 GCA_944393325.1 uncultured Clostridia bacterium | reverse complement strand
CTAACCATCAGTAATTTCCTATACATTATTGTTTTATTAATTCTAGCAGGAGTAAGTATTGCTATGCTAACAGGAGAGAATGGAATACTAACTCAAGCTAAAAACGCAAAAGAAGAAACAGAAAATGCAGCTAAAAAGGAGCAAGAAGATTTAGCAAAATTAGAGGCAATGGTAAATGGAGAAGATATTGTAATAACACCTGTAGATGATGAAAATCCAGGACAATTAGAACAAGAAGATGAAACAAAATTTGTAATAAATAGTATAGAAGATTTAGTATTTTTTTCATATGATGTAACAACAAATGGAAATAAATATGAAAATCAAACAGTAAAACTAGGAACAAATTTAGATTTTTCATCAGATAAATCATATGTAAATCCTAATAGAACAGATTTTGATAAATATGGATATACAGGAAAATTAAAAGAAACATTAACAACAGGAGAAGGATTTAGTCCAATAGGAGAAGCATCAACTTACTCGGCTACAGCAAATTTATTTTATGGAACATTTGATGGAGATAATAAAGTTATATGTTCACTATATATGAACTTAGATAATAAAGAACAATATGTAATAGCTGGACTTTTTTCAACTACTTATGGTGAGGTCAAAAATCTGGGTTTAGTAAATGCAAAGATGACAGTAGAAGGAGTAGAAGGAGTATTAACGAGTGTTGGTGGATTAGCTGGTATAAGTTATAATAATATATATAATAGTTATGTTACAGGTAGCATAAACGTAACTGGAAATGCCTGGATGAATATAGGTGGTGTATGTGGTGTAAAGCGTAATTCAGGAAATATTGAAAAATCATACAATTTTGCAAACATAGAATGTAAAAATATAGCTGAAAAACAAGGAGAGAACGGTATTATGTGTGGAGGAGTATTAGGAGGTTTACAAGATTGTGGTGAAGTTAGTGTAGAAAAATGTTTTAACAAAGGCACGATTAACGCTAATGGTGTTAATACTTCTGCGTGTGCAGGAGGAATTATTGGAAGTAATTCAAATAATGTAGATAATTGTATTATTAAAAACTGTTATAACAATGCAAAAATACAAGGGAGTACTTCAAGTACTTGGTCAAATTTTGTTGGAGGAATTGTTGGAATTTTAACATCAACAAATTTATCAAATTGCTATAATGTGGGAAATGTTATAGGAATTAAAGAAGGAAACTCAAATGGTGACCTGTTTGGAATAGGAGGAATAATAGGAAGATTAGGTACTAATACTGAAACAAGTAATGTTTTTAATATTGGAAATGTAATAAGTAAAAATGGAAATAGTGATTTTAACGTAGGAGGAATTATTGGAGGAACAAAGGAAATTGTTAATATGATTATAAATAATGCCTATAATACAGGCTTGATAGAAGCAAATGAATTAAGTAGTAGTCAAGTCGGAAGTATAGCAGGAAGTAATTTAGTTACATTAACAAATTGTTTTTATTTAAAAGGAACTTATGATATTGGTGTTGCAGGAAGTGAAACAACTGTAGGAGTTACGCAGTTAGATAGCTTTGATAAATTTCCAAGTGTATTAGAAGTGGTAAATGATGAAGGAGCATTTAAGGAAGATACAGCAGATATAAATAATGGTTATCCAATATTAGAATGGCAATAAAAAATGGCAAGTATACTTGCTATTTTTTATGCTAAAATTTTTTGTTATTATAAATAAAAAAATATTAAGAAAAAAGATGTTATGATAAAAAATAAAAGTATAACAATAATTGTACTTTTTATTACAACTGCTTTAATAGTTTTAGAAGACTTGAGGTCAAAAAAAGAAAATTTGTTTTGCTACCTAAGTTAGTATTTATTTAAGGGATTGCTTTTTGTAATTTTTATGCTATTATTTGTATGGGAGGTGCTTGTATGATAGATTTACATATACATACAAATAAATCAGATGGAGAATTAAGTCCAAAAGAAATAATAGAAGAAGCAAGATTTTTAGGAGTATCAGTAATATCAATAACAGACCATGATACAATAGATGCATATGATGAAGAATTATTTGAATATGCAAGAAAAAGAGGCATAAAAATAATACCAGGAGTAGAGGTATCAAGTAAGGTAGAAAAAGCAGGGGTACATATACTTGGGTATAACTTTAATTGGAAAAATGAAGAATTTAGAAAAGAATTAGAAAAAATAAGAAATTTTAGGCATGAATATTTATATGAAGTTGGAAAAAAATTAGAAGAATTAGGTTATGCGGTAAATATATTAAAATTAGATAAAATAGAATCAGTAACAAAAGCACATATTGCACTAGATATAATAGAAAATGAAACAAATAAAGAAAAACTAATATCAGAATTCGGCTACATACCAAGTAAAGGAGAATTTATAGAAACAATAATGAATGAGAATTGTCCTCGGTTTTGTAGAAAAGAAATTTGTTACACCAAAAGAAGTAGGAGAAATAATAAGAAAAGCAGGAGGAAAAGTAGTATTAGCACATCCAGTAGCATATGTACATCAAGATAATTTTACTCAAGAAGATATATCAGATTTAGTAAAAGAATTAAAACCAGATGGAATAGAAGCAAATTATTTATTTGTAGCAAGAAATGGTAAATTAATAGATGAAACAAAAAGATGGAATGACTTTGCTAAAAATAATAATCTATTTGTAACAGTAGGTTCTGATTTCCATAGAAAAGACAATTCTCACCCACAAATTGGGTTTACAAATACGAGTTTCAAATTAGAAGAAAATGTTATAAACAAAATTATACAAAATATTGAAACATGATTTTTTAATCTTGTAAAAACTATTATAATTTGTTATACTATGCATAGGGGGGAAAACGTTATGTATTATGATGAAAGTATAGAAATAGATTTTGAGATACCAGAATTTTTACAAAAAACAATAGATGCATTAATAAAGGCAAGAAAAGAAAATAAATATTGGGATGGAGAAGAGGAAGAATTAATTTCAGATATAAATAGAGCATGGTATAGCAAAGATATAACAGAAGACCAAGCATGGGTATTAAGAAGAAAATACTTATGGTGGAACAGGGGATAGAAAGTAGGTAAAAATGAAAGAATTAATTGATTTTACAAATTGTAGACAAATAATAAATAAATATGGAGGAGCAGACACAAAGAAAACTATTATATATAATAATAAATATTATTTATTAAAGTTTCCTAATAGCAACCCTAAGAAAAATAAAGAAGCATCATATGATAATAATATATTTTCAGAATATTTGGGTTGTCACATATTCAATTCAATAGGAATAAAAGCACAAAATACAATTTTAGGAATATTTAAATTAGAGAATGGGATAGAAAAAAATGTATGTGCGTGTGAGGATTTTACTGGAGATGGTTGGAGATTAGTAGAGTTCCAAAATTTAAAAAATAGTTTCCCAGAGACATCAAGCAGTTCTGATGGAAGAGATACATCATTAGAAGAAATATTAGAAGTAATAGAGAAACATAATGATATAAAAAATAATAAAGAATTAGAGGAACATTTTTGGAATATGTTTATTGTTGATGGGCTAATTGGAAATTATGATAGGCATAATGGAAATTGGGGAGTTTTAGTAAATGACGAAACACAAGAAATAAAGTTAGCACCAATATATGATTGTGGTTCTTGTCTATATTCACAATTAACAGATGAACAAATGGAAGAAATATTAAAGAACAAAACAGAAGTAAATAATAGGATATATAATAAACCAACATCAACAATAACTAAAGATGGAAGAAGAATAAATTATTATGATTTTATATCAACTTTAGAAAATGAAAGATGTAATGAGGCTTTAAAAAGAATTGTAAAAAGAATAGATATGAATAAAATAGACGAACTAATAGATAATATGCCTATTATAACAGACGTAAGAAAAGAATTTTATAAAATTTTATTAAACAAAAGATATGAAATCATATTAAAAAATTCATATGAAAAATTAATAAAAATGTAAATAAAAAATTAAATACTCTTTTAAGTGCTTATTTGTAAAAAATGATGATTGAAAAATAAGCACTTTTATGTTATCATAAATAATAAAATTAAAATGTTTTAGTTTTAAAGGAATGGTTAATATTGAAAGGTAAACATTTTGACACAAGAAGGAAAAAAGGAAAAAGAATAAAAAATAAAGAAAAAGAACAAAAAAAGAAATTAGGAATATTTAGTAAAGTAGTATTGACAATATCAATACTAGTGTTTTTTAGTTGTTTAGCAATAATAGGATTTTGGTTATATAGTAATAATGAATTAGATAGAATAGAAGAAGAATTATCATATTTAGTGACAGAAGTGCCAGAAGGAGAAGAACAAGAAGGAAGTATAAAAGTAAATTTCGAAGAGTTAAAAAAGATAAATTCAGATGTAATAGGATGGATATACATAAAAGACACAGACATAAATTATCCGATATTACAAACAGATGATAATGAATATTATTTAAAAAAGAGTATAAATAAAACATATAGTTCATGTGGAAGCATATTTTTAGACTGTAAAACAAAAAAAGATTTTTCGGAAAAAAACACAGTAATATATGGACATAATTTAAAAAATCAAAAAATGTTCGCAGACTTAGCAAAAGTATATAATGGAGAAGTAGGAGAAAATATAGAAGTAGAAATATACACAGAAAATAATTTTAAAAAATATAAAATTTTCACATGTTATATGGAAGAACCTAATCTAAATGTAATACAAAAAAATTGGAATGATGAAGAAAAACAAGAATTCATAGACAATGCAATTAAAAAAAGTAAAATAGACTTTAATTGTGATATAGATTATGGAAAAAATTTATTAACATTAATAACATGTGATTCAACAGGAAAAGAAAGAATTATAGTACACGCAATGTAAATATAAAAATTAGGGGAATAAAATATGTATTTAGCAATAATAATAGGAATAATGCCATTTTTAATAGGAACATTTTATGATTTTACAGTATTTTTAGTAGCATTAATTTTTAGTAGTATATTATTAGGAATTTTTATAAAAAACAAGAAAATAAAAATAGAAATAAATAATATGTTTTTATTATCTGTGATATTATTTGTATTTTCACTTTTAGGAATATTTTGGACAATAGACAAAAATGATGCAATAATTGGAACATTAAGATTTTTATCACTTGTAATTTTTTCTATTCTATTAATGCAATGTAAGAAAGAGGAAAAAGAAAAAATCTTAAATATAATTCCATATTCAGGTTTGCTAATGTTGATTTTTAGTATAATAATTGGATTTATTCCAAATTTAAGAGATATAGTGTTTTCAGAAAGTAATAGAATAACTGGGCTTTTCCAATATTCTAATGTATTTGCATTATATTTATTAATAGGATTTATTATAATTACAAATAAAAAGAAAAAAGAAGAAAAAATAGAAGAATCTAAAAAAGAAACTGTAAAAATAGAAAAAGTTGAAGAAAAAAACAAGGGAAAAAATAAAGAAAAGTTTTTGGAAAAAATAAAAAAATGTAGTCCAATAATATGTGGAATAATATTATTAATTGGAATATTAATGACAGGAAGTAGAACAACATTTATAATAACAACAATATATATAATATATTTATGTTTTAGAAAAGAGAATAGATATAGAAAAATATATGGAATTACATATGCTGTAATATTAATACTTTTAGGAATATATGTTTTAATAACTAAAAATATAGAAACAATAGGAAGAATATTTACTATATCAATGGATTCAAGTACATTATTAGGAAGAATTTTATACTGGAAAGATGGATTAAACTTACTATTAGATAATATTTTTGGATATGGATATATGGGATATTCGTATAAAATATATGAAATCCAAACAGGAATGTATTATACAAAATTTGTACACAATGATTACTTGCAAATGGCATTAGATATAGGGATTGTTCCTTTAATAATATTTATAGTATTTCTTGTAAAAAGTATTTTTTCTAAAAACAACTCAAAATTAAATAAAATAATTTTAATAGCGATAATGTTACATATGTTTTTAGAATTTGATTTACAATTTATGATAATATTTTATATATTACTTATATGTTTAGAAGAAAAAAGTTATAAAGGATATGAAATAGAAAAAAGTATAACATCATATTTGACAATAGGAATAGTAATTTTAGTATATGGCTATTATGGAGTAGCATGTTTTATGAATTATATAAAACAAGACAAAATAGCTATTAACATGCTAGGAAACTTTACAGAAGCAAAGATAAATGTTATGAATTCTACTGAAAATATAAATACAGCAAACAGATTAGCAGACGAAATTTTAGAAAATAATAAATATGCATATCAAGCATATGGAATAAAGGCTATATATTATTTACAAAATAATGAATTTGATAAAATGATAGAAATGAAGAAAAAAGAAATAGCTTTAGATAAATACAATCCACAAGTTTATGAAGATTATGTGCTTTATTTAAGCCAAGTATTAGAAAAATATGCAAAAGAACAAAATAATGAGGAAATCATTAAATATTCAAAATATATTTTTGAAGTAGAAGATATGATAGAAGACGTAAAAAATAAAACAGACAAAATCACAGAAAAACTACAAGATAGTTCAAAAATAGAATTAAATGAAGAGACAATAAACTACATAAATAATATAAAAGAAATAATAGGTGAAGGTTAAGAGGATTTATAAGTAAAAATCCTCTTTTTGAGACAAGTTCTCTAAAAATAGTGTTAATTATTACAATAAGAACGTTAAAAATGTAAAACGGTTGAGAGCACATATTTTTTGTGATAATATTTCCAATATAGGAAATATTATTTTTTAATGTAAATAAATACAAAAGAAAAAATAAAAATAATAAGAGAAGTAATAATAGCATAAATAATTTTTTACTAGCTTCGCTTTTAGTAATTTTATTTACAATTAAAGAATAAATTTAAAATTTAAAAATTTATATTTTTAAAAGGGAGGTTTTAAAAAATGAAAAAACAAATTGTAAAATCATTAGCAATATTATTAATAATTGCAATGATGTGTGCTTTTATACCAGCAGGAAAGGTAGAAGCAGCAAATCCAACAAATCCAGCATTTGAACTAACAGGTGGTGAAGGAAAAGCAGGTGATACAGTTCAAATAAAATTAAACTTAAAAGAAGACACAACATTCCAAGACTTAACTTTAGGTGTATATTTTGATACTTCAAAATTAGCAGTTGAGTCAGAAGATGATGTAATAATAGGAGATAATATTTATAACCTACTTGGAGATTACACACTAACTAAAGTTGGTAGAGTAGAATTCCAAGGATGTGATCCTCGTGGAGAAGATGAATTTTTAGTAAAAGCTGGAACAGTAATGACAATAAACTTTAAAATATTAGAAGGAGCAACAGGAGACGTAGAATTAGCATTCAAATATGATACAACAGAAACACAATTAACTACATCAATAGTTAAAATAATTACACCAGTAGAATCAGTTTCTTTAGATAAAACATCTTTAGAAATGACAAAAGGTGATACACAAAACTTAGTTGCAACAGTTGTACCACAAGAAGCAACAGATGCAACAGTTACATGGAGTTCATCAAATACTAATGTAGCAACAGTAGAAAATGGGGCTGTAACAGCAGTAGGTGGAGGAACAGCTACAATTACAGCAACAGCTGGTGATAAATCAGCAACATGTACTGTAAATGTAAAAAGCCCAATGACAGGAATTGTACTTGGTGAAACAGAAGTAAATTTAGTAAAAGGACAAACAAAAACATTAACAGTAGATTTTCTTCCTGCAGATACAACAGATAGTAGAAATGTAGTATGGTCTACATCTGATGATAGTGTAGTATCAGTAGATAATGGAAGATTAACAGCTCTAAAACAAGGAACAGCTACAATTACAGCTACATGTGGTAGTTTAACTGCAACAGCTGAAGTAACAGTTGTAGAATATCCATTAGTAGGAATAATAGCTTGGGTAAGTGAAGAAGAAATTGACATAGGAGAGCAAATAGAAACAATAGTAGCAACAGCTCCAGAAAATACAACAGATGATGTAACATTCACATTCACATCAAGTGATGAAAATGTTGCAACAGTTGATGAAAATGGTGTTATAACAGGTGTTGCTCAAGGTGAAGCAACAATTACAGTAACAGCAAATGATGAATTTACATCAGAATTCAAAATTACTGTAACAGACAAACAATATGTACCAGAAGAGGAAGAAGGAACAACTGAAGAAAATGGTGAAGAAGCAGTAGAAGAAGAAACAGAAACATCATCAGTTCTTCCAAAAACAGCTGATATAGCAATCGGAGCAGTAGTATTAGTAATGATAGTTGCAGGTGGAGTTGCAATATTCACAATTAAAAAAAATAAAAGAACTAAATAATTAAATATGTTAAATGTTTAACATTATAAGAGGTACATCTATCTTAACATAGGTGTACCTCTTAAAAAATGAAAGGGAGGATATAAATGACAAAAACAGATAAAAAATTAATATCTTTAACATTGATATTTGCAATGTTATTTACAATATTTAGTCCAGTAATAGTAAATGCTGCAGAAAGCGTACCAGAAGGGGCAATAGAATTTAAAGACCAAGCGTTATTTGAAAAATTAAAAACAGCAACAGTATTCGATGAAGAATTAAACAAATATGTACCAGTAGATAAAAATGAAGATGGATATATAACAAAACAAGAAATGGAAGATTTAGAGAGTCTAACAGTATATGTATATTCTAATGATGAAAAAATAACAAGTTTAGAAGACCTTGCATATGCAAAAAATATTAAAAGTCTAACTGTTACAGGAATAGACGAAAGTGTTGCAGAATATGATTTAACACCATTTACTAAGCTAGAATCATTTAACTTAACAAAAAGTTTAAATACATATAATTTAAACTATAAAATGGATAAAGATTCTATAAAAGTAAATGATGATATATTTGTATTTGATAACAATAATACGGGAACTAGTTATATTATATATGGTAATAAAATACCTGCAAATATCGAATTAGAAGCAGGTAATGTATATCAAGATCCAATACTTGCAAGAGCATATGGATATGTTAGTAATTTATTAGAGAATGTTGAAATGACAATAGAAGATGAAAATATAGCAAAATTTACAGGAATGTATGAGCAAGACTCATATATACAAGGTTTAAAAGAAGGAACAACAACAGTTACATATAAAAGTGATTTTACAACAAGAATGTCTACAATAAAAGTTACAAAATCACCTATTACTCCAGAACAACCATTGGAAGAGACAGGAGTTACAGCAAGACTTGTATATGATAGAATTTTATTATCAAATGGTGATTTATATAAAGTAAGCTCACAAACTAAAGTAGAAAAAGAAGATACAAATGTTTCTGATTATGTATATATACGTAATGATTCACAAAAAACAGCATTATATTTAAAATTAAAAAATGATAATACTTTAAGTATAACAGGTTGTATAAAAGATCAAACTACATTAAAAGACAAAGAAGAAATAAATAAAGATGTAGAAAATGTAGAACAATTATTATTTGACCAATATATGGATGTAACTGGATTTGTAACAACAAATGGTGAAGTATATAAAGCTACACTAAATAGAGATGATACTGATATAACATTAACAAAAATAGATAGTGGGGCAACAAAAGCAGGAGGAGCTTTCTATGTTAAAGATGGAGCAACATATTCTATTGATGGAACACTAGAATTAAAAGAAGAATTTGATAAAGCATATAGAAATACTTTTGCTATTGGAAATAAATTATATGAAAGAAGATACAATAATGGTGAATATGTAGCAACTTTAGTTGCAGAAGACTTTGCAGATTATTTAGATAATAATTATTGGGATAATATGTATGTATATTATAAATCCACAGATGGAACAGTAAAAGATACATATGGATATGTAGATTTTACTAAATATAACTTTGAATATAATGCACCACTTACAAATAATTTCCGTTTATTTATTAATAAAGAAGACACATTATGTTGGGGAGAAGTTGAGCTTCTAACAGATGTATCAGATGTTTTAGTAAAAGTAGGAACACAAGAAGATTTAGAAGCAAGTTCAGGTAGTTATATAATAGTGGTTAGAAAAGATGGAACAGTATGGACTAAAGATTTTTATAATTATGAGAACTTTACAAAAATATTTACACCGACAGAAGATGATGTAGAATTAGGAAATATAGATGGAGATAACGAGGTAACTATAAAAGATGTAAAATTAACATTACAATATTCATTAAGTAAAGAAGATTTATCAGAAGTACAAATAAAAGCAGCAGACGTAAATAAAGATGGAAAAGTAGATATAAAAGATGTAAGATTAATTTTACAATATTCATTAGAAAAAATAGATAGTTTTGAAGGTGTAGAATAGAAGGTTTTAAGCAAGACATAGATCTTGCTTAAAATATCTTATATTTTAATATTTTGATATTTATTTTTGTTCTTCATTGTAATTCTTTTTAGAAAGGGGAGAAAGTTTTGAGTAAAGTAGATAAAAAACTAATATCATTAACATTAATATTTGCAATGGTATTTACAATATTTAGTCCTTTAATTGTAAATGCTGAAGAAAGTGTACCAGAAGGTGTAATAGAATTTAAAGATCAAGGATTATATCAATCATTAAAAGGTGGAAGTGTAGATAAAAATAGAGATGGTTATATAACTAAAGAGGAAATGGAAAGTGTAGAAAGTTTAAGTTTTTCAAGTATTAGCACAAACCCAATAAAAAGTTTAGAAGATCTTAAATATGCTAAAAATCTTAGAATATTAACAGCAACAGTAGGAAACGAACTTACAGAATATAATTTAGAAGGATTGGATAATTTAGAGTATTTTAAAATAGACAAAAGATTAAGCACGCCAGATGAAAATTATGAAATGGAAAAAGAAAATATAAAAGTATCAGATAAATTCTTCTTTTCAGGAAAAAACGACACATATGGAACAGGAACGGTTTATTCAGTATATGGTTTTTCAGTAGAAGATGAAATTAGAATTAAAAATATGGAATTATATTCTTTATGCGATATGTATACAATTGGATTTAGAAATGAAATAAAGATAGAAGATGAAACGGTTGTAAAACTTGCTGGATCAACTCAATCAATAGAAGGACTAAAAGAAGGAAGTACAAAAATAACATTTACAAGTAATTATATGGTAAAAGAAGTCCAAGTAATAGTAGAAAAATCAGATGTAGAGATAAATAATAATCCGGAATTAGAAAATACTGATGTAACAAGTAAATTAATATATGATAGAGTATTAACGTCAAATGGAGATTTATGGAAGGTAAATTCTAAAGATGAAGTTATAAAAGAAGATACAAATGTTTCTGATTTTGTATATATACGTTATTATTCTGGTGAAAAAACAATGTATGTAAAATTAAAAGCAGATGGGAATCTAAATATTACAGGATATACAGATTATGAAGAAGAAAGTGACGAGCCGATAATAAAAAATATACAAAATGTAAAACAAATTTTAGTAAATGAACAAGATAGGGTAGCATATTTAAATAATGATAATAAATTATATGTTCTTGATTTAAATTTAGATACAAGACAAATAGATGAAAAATTAATTACAAGTGATGTAGAAAAAGCAAAAGGAGCTTTTTATGTAAAAAATGGTGCAACATATTATATAAATGGAGAGAAAGTAGCAGATGGTGAATTTACAGATGCCATAAATGGAGCAGTTGCAATAGAAAATGATTTATATTGGGTAAGAGATAGGGAATATAGTTATAGTGAGCCAACATATTCTTGTAAATTAGTAGCATCAGATTTTGAAAGTTTTGCAGATGAACAATATTATGGAGCATATTATGTTTATTATAAAACAACAAGTGGAGAAATAAAGAATACTGATGAATATTATTGGAATAATGATGTGAAATATGAATATCAAATATTAGGATATAATACCTATTATCCAGTTTCATTAAAAACAGATAATACACTATGTAGATATAACTTAGAATATTTAACACATGTAAAAGATTATATCACAATAAATGGCTATGATGAAGAAATGAAAATGAATAATCCTAAATATATAATAGCAATAAGAGAAGACGGAACAATTTGGACTAAAGATTATGAAACAGAAATATCAGGATTTAATAAAATACTTTCATTAGAAACAGAAGAATTAGGAAATGTAGACGGAGATGATGAGGTAACTATTAAAGATGTAAAATTAACTTTGCAATATTCATTAAGTAAAGAAGAATTATCAGAAGTGCAAGTAAAAGCAGCAGATGTAAATAAAGATGGAAAAGTTGATATAAAAGATGTAAGATTAATTTTACAATATTCATTAGATAAAATAAGTGAATTTTAATAATAAAAGCAGGTAATTTTATCTGCTTTTATTTTTGGAAAATTTTTTAAAATTTTTTAGAAAATCGACAAGTTTCGACAGACTTTTTAAAATTTATATGTTAAAATAACATTGTTTTAATAAATTTTTTCAAAGAATTTTATTTCTTAAAAGTATTCCATATATTTATAACAAATATTAAATAAAAACGGTGTGTACAAAATATTTGTAAAATTTAGAATACAATTAAAAAACTTAATTATTAATATTTTGTTTTAAATTTATCATATAATTAATTTTTATCTATAAAAATAAAAATCCTATTGAAAAAATGAAAAAAATATGATATTATAAGGAGGAATTAAATGGAGCAAAAAGCAATAAAATTATTACCATTAACATGTGATTATGTGTTTAAACGTATTTTTGGACAAGAAGAAAATAAAGAAGCATTAAAGGATTTTTTAGAAAGTATACTTTGTGAAAAAATATATAAAATAGAAATAAAAAATCCAGAAATACCAAAAAATTATTATGATAGTAAATATGGAGTATTAGACTTAAAAGTTACATTAAATAATACAACAGTAGTGGATGTGGAAATGCAGGTAAGAAATGAGCATAACATAGAACAAAGGGATACGTTTTATTTAGCGAGTAACTATGTAAATGAACTAAAAGAAGGAGAGCCATATATTAATTGCAAAAAATCAATAGTGATAAACATAGTAAATTTTACATATTATAAAAGAAATGAATACCATTCGATAGCAAGGATGATATTTGAAGAACCAAAAGAAGAAGAAAAAGTAGAAATGGGTTATGAAAAAGAAGATAGGTATATGACAAAACATTTAGAAATGCATATAATAGAATTACCAAAATTTAAAAAGAAGAATCCAAAAATGCATACAAAATTAGAAGAGTGGTTATGGTTATTTGTAGGGAGTGATGAAAAAGTGAGTGAAGCGAGTAAAAAGAATAAAGAAATAGAAAAAATAAAAAAGAAACTAGCTTCTATGAGCCTAAGTCAAGAAGAAAGAAATAATTATGAGTATAGATTAAGAGCTATAAGAGATGAAGCAGATGCTATAGAATTTGCAACAAGGAAAGCAATAGAACAGGGAATAGAGCAGGGAATAGAGCAAGGAATAGAGCAAGGAATAGAGCAAGGTGCTGCACAAAAATGCGAAGAATTTATAATAAAGTTATTAGAAAAAGGTACAAAAATAGAAGATATTATAGAACTTACAGGTGAAACAAAAGAAAAAATAGAAGAGATAAAGAAAAAAATAAAAGGATAATTTATAGAAAGCAGGTATTTTACCTGTTTTTTCAATTGAAATAAATTAATATATTTGATATTATATAGATAATTAAAATAAAAGGAAGAAAAAGTATAATGAAAAATATATTAATTGTAGAAGATGATATAGATATTCATAATGTAATTAAAAAAGCATTAGAAAAGAAAGAATATAACGTTTTAAATAGTTATTCTGGAAAAGAAGCATTATTATTAATTAGAAATAGAAATGTAGATTTAATATTATTGGATTTAATGTTGCCAGACATAGGCGGAGAAGAAATAATAAAAAAGGTAAAAGATATACCAATAATAGTAATATCTGCAAAAATGTCAGAAGAAGATAGAGTAAAAAATTTATTAAACGGTGCAAATGATTACATAATCAAACCATTTAGCTTAAACGAATTACTTGCAAGAATAAAGGTACAGTTACGATTAAATAAAGAAAAAAATATAAATAAATCATTGAAATATAAAGAAATGTATTTAGATGAGGAATTACACTATTTATATATTGGAAAAAAGAAAATACATTTAACCAAAACAGAAAATATAATAATGAAAGAATTACTGTCAAGACCAGAAGAAATAATAACAAAAGCAAGATTATTAGATAAAATATCATATGATAATTTGGATTTTGATGAAAATTCGTTAAAAGTGCATATTAGTAATATAAGAAAGAAAATAAGAAATATAACAGAGAATGAATATATAGAATCTGTATGGGGAATAGGATTTAAATTATTATAAATAAATTTATTTTTCTTAACTATTTTCTTAACCTTTTTATAGTAGAATAAAACTTAAGAAGGAGGAATGGTTATGGAATATTTATTAGAAACAGATAATCTAGCAAAATATTATAAAGATATTAAAGTATTAAATAATCTTAATATTCATGTAAAAAAAGGTGCAATTTATGGGCTAATTGGTAAAAATGGAGCGGGAAAAACTACATTGATAAGGCTGATTTGTGGACTGCAAAAACCAACAAAAGGTACATATTCTATTTACGGAATAAAAAACACAGATAAGAAGATTACAGATCTTAGAAAAAGAATGGGAGCAATAATAGAAATACCATCAATTAGACAAGAATTATCAGCAAAAGAGAACTTAATAGAACAAGACATGATAATAGGAATTTCTGATTTTAGTAATGTAAATTATTTATTAAAATTGGTTGGTTTAGAAAATGCTAAAGAAAGAAAAGTAAAGAACTTGTCATTAGGTATGAAACAAAGATTAGGAATAGCGATGACATTAGTTCGGAAATCCAGATTTTTTAATATTAGATGAACCAATAAATGGATTAGACCCAGAAGGAATAGTTGAAATTAGAGAAATTATTTTAAAATTAAATAAGAAAAATAAAATAACATTTCTGATATCTAGCCATTATTTAGATGAATTATCTAAAATTGCAAGTGAATATGGATTTATAGATAATGGAAAAATAATTAAAGAAATAAGTAAAGAAGAATTAGAAAAAAATTCTAAAAAAAGAATTGAAATAGAAGTAGATAATATAAAAGAAGCGGTAGTCTATTTAGAAGAAAATAACATTTCATATGAAGTTGTATCTGATGAATGTATAAACATATATGATTTAATAAATATTTCAGAATTAGTAGAAAATCTTTCCAAAAGAAATTGTATAATCAAGTCATTTAAGGAAAAAGAAGAAACACTTGAAAATTATTATATAAATTTGATTGGAGGGATGAAAAATGATTAGACTATTACATGCAAATTTTTATAGATTAAAGAAAAATAAAGTTTTTATTGGAATAATTATAATAACAATAATTGCATCTTTTGTTATGGTATTTGATACATATCAGGGAAATATTGCAAATGAAAAATATAATATGACAAAAACACCAATAGATAGAACATATATAATATATATAAATATTATAAGTTTTCTAATCGCAATTTTTGTAAGTATATTTGTAGGAACAGATTATTCAGATGGAACTATTAGAAATAAAATAATAGTGGGACATAGTAGAAAAAATATATATTTATCTAATTTAATTATAAGTATTGTAGTAGGTTTAGTATTAGAAATAATACATTTAACAATAGTTACAATAATAGGAATTCCTTTAATTGGTAAAATACAGATGAATATTTTAGATTTTCTATATATAATATTAAATATGATACTATTAATAATAGTATTTTCATCAATATTTAATTTTATATCAATGTTGTGTTCTAATGTAACATTATCAACTGTTGGAAGTTTATTATTAATACTTATTATGTATGTATTTTGCATGTCAATATCTGTAGTAGCTAATAGTACTAAAGAATTAAAAATTCAAGACTTTGACGAAAATGGAAATTTAATTACACAATATATAGAAGACAAAAATTATCCAGGAGATTTTAATAAAAATCTATGCAAGACAGTAATTAATATATTACCAACTGGACAAGCAATGGAATTGTCAGATGTAAATATTGATATGAAAGAAATAAAAATATATCCATTATATTCCTTAGGGGGAATAATTATTATAAATGTTTTAGGAATATATATGTTTAACAAAAAGGAATTAAAATAGGAGGAGACAAAATAAAGTGATATTACTTAGTCTGAGTTTGACATTTATAATTTTAGTATTAATTTTATTGTTTATAAAATTATATGTATTAAAAAAAGCTATAAAAGAGATAACAAATTCTTTAGACAATATATTAAGTATTGATACAAACAATATAATTACAATTTCTTCTAATGATAAAGATGTTAAGTATTTAACATCTTGTTTAAACAAAGAATTAAAAGAATTAAGAAAGCAAAGGATAGAATATGAAACTGGAAATCAAGAACTAAAAAATATAATTACAAATGTATCACATGATATGAGAACTCCTCTTACAGCAATTATTGGATATATTGATTTAATAAAAGATGAAAAAGAAATTGATATAAAAAAAGATTATATAAAAATAATAGAAAGAAAAGCAAATGAATTAAAAAAATTGACAGATAATTTATTCGATTTTTCAAAAGCTGTGGATATAAAAGAAAATATGAATAGAGAAAAATGTAATTTAAATGAAATATTAGAAGAAAGTTTAATTGAATTTTATAGTATTTTTAAAAGTAAAAATATTGAGCCTAGCATAAATATTTGCAAAGAAAAAGTTTATAGAAATGTAGATAAAATTTTAATTAAAAGAATTTTTGAGAATATATTATCAAACATTTGTAAATATTCAGAAGGAGATTTTAAAGTTAGCTTATATAGAGATGGAAAGATAATTTTTACCAACAAAACTAATAATTTAGATATAGTAAGTATAGAGAAAATATTTGATAGATATTATACAGTGGAAAATGGTAGAAAAGGTACGGGAGTTGGTCTTTCAATTGCTAAAGAATTAACCAAATTAAATAAGGGTAAGATTTTTGCTAAATATAAGAATAATTATTTAAGTATAATAGTAAAATTTTAAAGTCACTTAATTAAAATAGTGGCTTTTTATTAAATTTTTTGATAAATATTTTGTTTTATGTTATTATTAGTATGTGAAAAAAATACTATTTTTAAAATTAAAGAGGAGTGAAAAAATATGTCATTGGAAATAGCAAAAAAACACATAGAAAAATATGGGTTAGAAGATAGAATAATGGAGTTTGACATGTCTTCTGCAACAGTAGAAGAAGCCGCAAAAGCAGTTGGATGTAAAGAATGTGAAATAGCAAAAACACTATCATTTTTGATAGGTGATAAACCAATATTAATAGTTGTTTCAGGGGATTGTAAAATAGATAATAGTAAATATAAACATGAATTTAGTAAAAAAGCTAAAATGATACCATTTTCTGAAGTTGAAAAATTAATTGGACATGGTGTTGGAGGAGTATGCCCTTTTGGTGTAAATGAAGGAATAGAAGTATATTTAGATAATTCTTTAAAAAGATTTGATATAATTTATCCAGCATGTGGCGAAACAAATACAGCAGTTAAATTAACAATAGAAGAATTAGAAAAAACATCTAATTATAAAAAGTGGATAGATGTTTGTAAAAATGTATAGTATAAAGGAAAGATGTTATGGAAAATATATTAATACATGGACTTGGGCAAAATGAGAAATCATGGGAATTTATAGAGAAGAACTTAAAAAAAGAAGAAATTAAAGTAAAGTGCCCCAATTTATTTGATTTAATGGAAGACAAAGAATTTAATTATCAAAACTTATATAAAGAATTTTCTAATTATTGTAATAATATAAAAGGACAAATGAATTTATGTGGTATTTCTTTAGGTGGAATATTATCCTTAAATTATGCAAAAGAAAATATAGAAAAAGTAAACTCCCTAATATTAATAGGAGTTCCATATGATATTCCAAAAAAATTATTTAAAATTCAAAATATAATATTTAGAATTATGCCTAAAAATGTTTTTAATCAAATAGGGTGTAAAAAGGAAGAATGTATTAGTTTATTAAAATCAATGGAAAATTTAGATATAAAGAAAAACTTAAATAAAATAGAATGTAATACATTAATTATATGTGGTGAAAACGATAAGGCAAATTTAGAAAGCAGTAAACTATTACATAAATATATAGAAACAAGTGAGTTGGAGATAATAGAAAATTGTAAACATGAAGTAAATAGAGAAAAGCCAGAAGAATTATCAAATATTATTTGTAGGTTCTGGAATAATCATATATGAAAATAGAATGGAGATTTTTTAACTTAAGGAAGATAAAAAATCTCCAACTTTAAATATCTTTTTTGTATAACAAAGTTATTTTTCTATTGTTTATTTCAATTAATTTATCATCTTTTAAATGTTTTAATTCTCTAAACATAGCTGATCTATTTACAGCTATATAGTCTGCTAAATCTTTTAAAGAAAATGGTAGATATAGAATTTTAGATGGGTTGCCATTATATTCTATATCAAAATATTCTAATAATTTATCACGTATTTGTTTTTTTTCTAAAATCCTAACTCTTTTATTTATTTCTTTGAATTTAGTATTTGTTATATCAAATAAATTTAAAAGAAATGTATTAAAATATACATGATTTAAATTTTTAGGTTGTATTAATTTATTATAATCAATAACTAAAACTTTTGTTTTTGTTTTAGAAATAATCTCACAATTATCATAATCAATGCCGGAAATATTAGTTCCGGAAAACTGATAATTTTGTAAGATTTTCTAAAAGGATTTCATTTCCATTGTATTCAATGTAAAGAATTTGAGCCTCTCCTTCTAATAAAATACATATGATATTTTCACTTCTAATTGTAGAGAGGATTTCCTCGCTTTTATTGAAACTGTAAGAGTGTACGCCAAGGAGATCAAACAATTTAGTTATTTGTAATTTATTTAAATCTTGAAAAGGGCTTCTCATAGCTAATCACCAAAATCATTTTAACAAAAAAATAAAAAAGTTGCAAGTGCAACTTGTAAAATAAAAATATTATCTATAAGATTAGTTCATAAATAAAAAATAAAATGGGAGGAACAAAAGAGATGAAAATTGTAAAAAGAGACGGACATATTGTAGATTATGATCCAGAAAAGATTAGAATAGCAATAGGAAAAGCAAATGAAGAAGTAAGAGGAAGAGAGAAGGCTACAAAGGAAGAAATTAAAGAGATAATAGAATATATTGAGGATTTAAATAAAAAAAGAATTTTAGTTGAGGATATACAAGATATAATTGAACAAAAATTAATGGAATTAGATAAATATAAATTAGCTAAAAAATATATTACATATAGATATACAAGAGAATTAGTAAGAAAAGCTAATACAACAGATCAAACTATTAAAGAGTTAATTGAAGGCGAAAATGAATATTGGAACAATGAAAATTCTAATAAAAATGCTGAAGTTGTAACAACACAAAGAGATTATTTAGCTGGAATTACTAGTACAGATATAACGAGAAGATTTTTACTTCCAGAAGATATTGTAAAAGCTCACGATAGTGGTATTATACATTTTCATGATGCAGATTATTTTGCACAAAATGCACTTCACAATTGTGAATTAATTAATTTAGATGATATGTTACAAAATGGAACTGTAATTAATGGGGTTATGATAGAAAAGCCACATAGATTTATAACAGCTGCAACTATTGCAACACAAATAATTTTAGCAGTAACATCATCTAGCTATGGAGGAGCAACAGTTTCTTTAACACATTTAGCTCCTTTTGTAAGGTTAAGTTATGAAAAATATTTAAAGAAATATCAAGATAGAGGGTTAGATAAAGAAACTTGTGAAAAATATGCTATGCAAGACACTAAAAAAGAGGTTGAAGATGGAGTTCAAACATTTAACTACCAAGTAAATTCAATGACAAATACAAATGGACAAGCACCATTTTTATCAGTAAATATGTATCTTGGTGAAACAGATGAATATAAAGATGAACTTGCTATGATTATTGAAGAATTTCTAAAACAAAGAATTTTAGGTTTTAAAAATGAAAAAGGTGTATATATAACACCAGCATTTCCAAAACTTCTATATGTTTTAGAAGAAGATAATATTCATGAAGATAGTAAATATTGGTATTTAACTGAGCTTGCTGCTAAATGTACAGCAAAAAGAATGGTTCCAGATTATATTTCTGAAAAAATGATGAAAAAATTGAAAATAAATGAATTAGGTGAAGGTGATTGTTATCCTTGTATGGGTTGTAGATCTTTTTTAACACCAGATAGAGCAATGAGTTTAGGAAATATTGCAAAAGCTAAAAACTATGTTGAGGGTAAAGGTAAATATTATGGTAGATTTAACCAAGGTGTTGTAACAATTAATTTACCAGATGTTGCACTTTCTTCAGATGGAGATATGGAAAAATTCTGGAAGATTTTTGATGAAAGATTGGATTTATGTCACAAGGCTTTACAAATTAGACATAAAAGATTAAGTGGAGTTACGAGTGATGTAGCACCAATTCTTTGGCAACATGGAGCATTAGCAAGACTTGATAAGGGTGAATCAATTCATGAATTGTTACATCATGGATATTCAACAATTTCTCTTGGTTATGCAGGTTTATATGAATGTGTAAAATATATGACAGGAAATTCTCATACAGATAATGGTGATGGAAAAGATTTTGCACTTGCTGTTATGCAACATCTAAATGATAAATGTACTGAATGGAAGAAAGAAGAGGATATAGATTATTCAGTCTATGGTACACCAATAGAATCTACAACATATAAGTTTGCAAAATGTTTAAGAGAAAGATTTGGAACTATTAAAGGAATAACAGATAAAAATTATATAACAAATTCATATCATGTTCCTGTGTTTGAAGAAATAGACGCATTTTCTAAATTGAAATTAGAAAGTGAATTCCAAAAATTAAGTCCAGGTGGAGCTATATCATATGTAGAAACACCAAATTTACAAGGAAATTTAGATGCAGTAATTCAAGTAATAAGATTTATTTATGATAATATTATGTATGCAGAGTTGAATACTAAATCAGATTATTGTCAAAAGTGTGGATATGATGGAGAGATTATGTTAGATGAGAATTTAGAGTGGTATTGTCCTAATTGTGGAAATAGAGACCACAATACATTAAATGTTGCAAGACGTACTTGTGGTTATATTGGTACTAATTTCTGGAATAAAGGTAGAACTCAAGAAATAAAAGAAAGGGTATTACATTTAGATAATAAGGTGGCTGTAAGATGAGGTATAATTTAATTAGAGAAATGGATATAGCAAATGGACCAGGTGTTAGAGTTTCAATATTTATGCAAGGATGTCATTTCCATTGTAAAAATTGTTTTAATGAAGAAACTTGGGATTTTGAAAAAGGAGAAGAGTTTACAGATGAAACAATTGACAAGGTTTTAGAATTATGTAGTAAGGATTATATAAAAGGATTATCAATATTAGGTGGAGAACCAATGCATCCTATAAATATTGAGGGAACAACAAGACTTGCAAAAGCATTTAAAGCAAAATATCCTAATAAAAATTTATGGGTTTGGACAGGTTATAGATATGGAGAAACTCTAAGAGATAAAGATGTTTTCAAATATATTGATGTTTTAGTAGATGGACAATATGTTGATGAGCTTCACGATTTTAGATTAAAATGGAGAGGTTCTTCAAATCAAAGAGTTATTGATATGGAAAAATCTTTAAAAGAAAATAAAATTATAACAATAGAGGATTAAACAGGTATAAAACTACCTGTTTTTTCTTGACTTTTATTGTAAACCAATATATAATTTTTATGTAACTATAAACCATGTTTCCGAAAAATAATTTTTACGGAAGGAGTAGAAATGAAACGTGGTAAGAAAATCTATACTGGCAAAGCCAATGAACTTTATGAGGTAATTGATGACAACGATAGAGTAGACGATTCTGTTTTGGAGATGGAGTTTACAAATCGAATTTCTGTTGACCATGGAGAGAAAACAGGAATTATCAGTAAAAAAGGATATGTAAATTGTTTGATGTCTACATTGCTTTTTAGACGGTTTGAAGAGGCGGGCATTCCTACTCATTATATTTCAAGAGGGAGTACAGCATCTTCACAGCTGGTAAGAAAAGCAAATATGATTCCTATTGAGGTTATTGGCAGGAATTACTCTGCAGGAGACTTTTGTAGAAGGTATGGCATAGTAGAAGGAAGACCTTTTAAACCTATGCTTATAGAGTTTACATATAAGAACGATGAATTCCATGATCCGATGATCAACAAGGATACAGCTGTTGCATTGGGGATTGTTGGCAAAAATACAATCGAAACTATTAAAAACTTTACAAGGGTGATTAATGAGGAAGCTACACTGTTTTTTAAAGAAGAGTTTGACTTGACACTGATTGATTTTAAGGTTGAGTTTGGATTTCTTGTAGGTGGTGGACGGCTTGTCTTGGCAGATGAATTTAACCAAGACACATGTAGATTGCAAGATAGAGATGGGCGTTCTGTAGATAAAGAGGTTTTTAGAAAAGGGTTTTCTCATGCAGAAGTTATTGGTACATATCTAAATATTGTCGATAGACTTGAAGCCATGCTCTAATAGTTACGCGTTTCAAAAGGGTGAAGCAGTATTGTTTCACCCTTATAAAAATTACATAATTTGTTTTCTAAGATTTTTATATACTTATTAGCTATATCTTTTCCTAATTTTTTACTAATATATATTTTATCATTCTTATCATTTTTTATTGTATTAAAATTATATAAATTCTTCTCTTTTTAATCCTGTTATTTCTTCTATTAAGTCAATGTCGATATTTTTCTTTAACATATTTCTAGCATCTTGTATTTTTCCTGTTAGTATTCCAGCTTTTTTGCCAGTATTTCTTGCTTCCATTATTGTTCTTTTTCTGTCTTCTCTTAATGCTCTCATTGTTTCAACCATAGCACATTTTCCTCCTTCTTCTTTTATTTTACTTTCTAAGATTTTTATATATTTATTAGCTACATCTTTTCCCAAATCTTTTACTAATATATATTTTATCATTCTTATCATTTTTTATTGTATTAAAATTATATAAATTCTTCTCTTTTTAATCCTGTTATTTCTTCTATTAAGTCAATGTCGATATTTTTCTTTAACATATTTCTAGCATCTTGTATTTTTCCTGTTAGTATTCCAGCTTTTTTGCCAGTATTTCTTGCTTCCATTATTGTTCTTTTTCTGTCTTCTCTTAATGCTCGCATTGTTTCAACCATAGCATTTTTTCCTCCTTCTTCTTTTATTTTACTTTCTAAGATTTTTATATACTTATTAGCTACATCTTTTCCCAAATCTTTTACTAAGATATATTTTATCATTCTTATCATTTCATCTATTTCATCTTCTTTTATATCAGGAATTATTTCATCTAAAACTGCTATTAAAGTTTCTTCTCTTCTTGCTTTTTCTATTATTATTGCTTTCCCAAGTAATGTACTTTCTTTTGATATTATTTCCTTTAAACTGTAGTCTTTAGATTCTAGTAGTTTATATTCACCTATTCCTTCATAATGTTTATCTATTTTTACTTTATTTCCGTATTCTTCTTGTAATTCTACTATACTTCTTGCTGGCTTCCAGTCGCCTATTCCTGTAAATATTACTATCTTTATTACTTTTGCTATTTTCTTTGATTTTTCTACATTTTGCATATAACTTCTATTTATTAATTCTGTTTCATATTCAAATATTTTATATGCCATATATGTATTTTGTGTGGATTGATGTTCTATTAAAAAATATACTTCTTTATCTTTTAGTTTGTATAAAACATCTACCATTCTTCCTCTATAATCTCTTGTTGTTAACTCATTTCTTACTGTCTCTATTTCTATTTTTTCAGTTTCTTTTCCTAATGTCTTTTTTATTATACTTTCTACTTCATTTATTCTATCTAATATTCGTTTAAATAATTTATCATGTTCATTATGTATATATTTTTCTTCTTCGAGTTCTTTCATATCTTCCTCCTTCTATTTTATAGTATTTTTATTGCACATACAATATTTATTCTTTAGTAAATAAAACTATTTTTATATAATTTTCTTTCATTTTCTCTTCTAATCACATTCTTTCTTATTTTTTCTTATTGTTTTTTGCTTTAAATATCAAAAATACTAATAATTGGTAAGATATAAGCACATATTTAGCTATAATAAAACCATAAATTAAACCACCTCTTTTTATTTTTTTCATTCTGGAATTTCAAGAGAGAACCTCTTTATTTAAAGATTTTTTAAATCTTTTTTGATTAAAGTATAACCATAATACTAGTTTTTTTCATTTATGTCAATAAAAATATCAAAATCTATGAATAAAATATAAAAATTTACAAAACGTTCACAATTGAAATAAAGCAACCACAATTCCGTTAGCTTTATATAATGGAGTGTTGAAGGTAATTAATATATTTTAACCTTAAAATCAAAACGGGAAAGTAATTTATGGAATATCAAAAAAATTTTGATGAGTTTCAAAAAATTTTTGTGCATCAAATAAAAAATTACTTGTTTATTTTTAAGTATTATGGTATTATATCTTGTGGAAGAAAAAAAGGAGGTAAATATTATGGAGTATAGAAGATTTAATAATACAATAGTTGCAAGAATTGATAAAGGAGAAGAAATTTTAGAGCAAATAAAAGAAATTGCAGACAAGGAAAATATTAAACTTGCGAATATTAATGCATTAGGTGCAACAAATGATTTTACAGTTGGAGTATTTAAAACAGCGGAAAAGAAATATTATTCTAATAATTTTAAAGGAGATTTTGAAATTGTTTCTCTAACAGGAACAATTAATACAATGAACGATGAATTTTATAGTCATATTCATATGAGTTGTGGAAATGATAAAGGAGAAGTTTTTGGAGGGCATTTAAATAGAGCAATTGTTAGTGCAACTTGTGAAATGGTTATAAATATAATTGATGGTAAAGTTGATAGATATTTTGATGAAAACATAGGATTAAATCTATTCAAGTTTTAATGATAAATAAAAGCAGGTGTTGAACTTGCTTTTTTTCTATTTTTTGCTTAATTTTCCATATATTATTGATAAATATAGTTAATGATGTTAAAATAGAAATGTAGTGTAGGGAAAACCTATTTTGAAAAGGAGTTACTCTTATGGGTAAGAAAGAGCGGTTTTATGCTGATATTATGTCAATGCATCAAGAAGTTACTGGTTCTTGTAATCTTGTAACAGTTAGACTTCCATCTGGTGAGAAATTTCATTTTATTGTTGATTGTGGCTTGTTCCAAGAAGCAGAGTTTATGCATCTAAATAGCCAACTACCATTTAAACCAAGTAATATTGATTTTGCTCTTATTACACATGCTCATGTAGACCATATTGGACGGGTACCGTTTTTGGTAAAATCTGGGTTTGAAGGTTTGATATATTCAACAGATGAAACAAAGTCTATTATGAGAGTTGCTTTAATAGATACGGTAAAAGTAATGAGAAGTGATGCCAAAAGGAAGAGACACCCTGTTCTATTTGATGAAAAAGATGTCGAAACTACGATGAAAATGGTTAGAGGTTATAATTATAACCAGTGGATTCAGGTAAGAGAACATGTTGAAGTCATGTTCCTTAGTAATGGACACTTGTTTGGTGCGGCTATGATACTAGTTAGGATTAGTTATCCTGGAGAACGTGATATTAATATTTTGTTTACAGGCGACTATAATAATAAAAATCTTTTCTTTAAATTAGGAGAGATTCCTAGTTGGGTATATAGCATGCCTCTTACGATTGTCCAAGAAGCAACATATGGGTATATGGATTCGTCAGAAATAGTAAAGACTTTTGCAGATAATATTACAAAATGCGTGTCAAATGGAGGAACTGCTTTAGTTCCAGTGTTCTCACTATGTAGAATGCAAGAGGTTCTTTATACTTTGAAATGCCTGCAAGATGAGGGCAATATTTCTTGTGAAATTCCCATATATGTTGATGGAAAACTAGGTATTAAATATACCTATATGGCATTGAGTGGAGAGCTTGCAATCGATGAGGATAAACGAGAGTTTTTGCCTCAAAACATCTCTTATGTAGATAAACAAATGAGAGGAACAATCGTACAAGATAGTAAACCCAAGATTATTCTCACAACTTCTGGTATGGGTTCACATGGACCGGCACAATCATATATTCCAATTTATATAACAAAAAGGAATGTGCTGATTCAGTTTACTGGATATGTAGCAGAGGGAACACTCGGAAGAGAATTAAAAGATACTCCAAGTGGTGAAGCAGTTAAGATAAGAGGCGTACTCTATAAAAAACAAGCAAATGTAGAGTACACAAATGAGTTTTCAGCTCATGCAAAAGCTGATGAAATAATTGATTTTTTAAATCAATTTGAAAAAGTTAACCTGGTTCTTGTAAACCATGGAGAAATGCATTCAAAAGACGTTTTGGCAGAACGGATATTGAATGAAGTTGCCTCAAAACATGTTGGAATACTGGGAATGTATTTTTATAGGATTAACTCATATGGCTTGGTGACGAGTAAGTCTGCTAAGTTTATGTAATTCCAAAAGGAAACATCTATTTTAGGTGTTTCCTTTTAATAATGTTACAAAAATATTACAAAAATATTACAAACAAATAACAAATAAAATATACTTAGAAAAATACTTGAAAAAGTTTTACTATGTATGTATAATAAAGCTAGTTATGCAAAAAAGATATATGCAAGATGTACAATAAAGGGGAAGATGTTAAATGATAAACTTTATAAGCCTTGAGGCTGTAGAGAGAGAGAGAGAGAGAGAGAGAGTTATACTTTACTAAATAAAAGTAAAGGGTCATTTTGTGTTTTGTTAAATAATAATATAATAAAAAATAAATTAGGCATAGACTATTTATCTATGTGCGTTTTTTGACGTACTGTGGTAAATAGTCTTTTTGTGTATAAAAAATTAGAAAATAAATAGGAGGAAGTAAAATGAGAACACAAAAATCTAATATTGAAAGTGAAAAAAACAAAGGAAGAAATGATAAAAAAAGAAAAAATATAAATATTTCGGGAATAACATTAGTTGCATTAGTAGTAACAATAGTTGTTTTAATAATATTAGCAGGAGTGTCAATTTCTATGCTAGCAGGAGAAAATGGGATTTTGACCCAAGCTCAGCATGCTAAAGATGAAACAGAACTTGCAAGTATAAGAGAAGAATTACAAATAATGTGGATAGAGGTACAAACAGAAACATCGAATAAAAATTTAAGCAATGATGAAATAGCGAAATATTTTGAGGATAAGGTAAAAAAGAAAGATCCAAATGGAACTGTTAAATATAGTTTTCAAAGAAAATTATACGAAATAAGTTATAAAAACCATCTTTTTGAAATAAAAGCTGGGAATTTAACAATGGATAGAGAAGATGCATTAGATGATGTACAAGATGCATGGGAAAATGTAGATAAAGATTTACCAAAAGAAGAACAAGCAGATAAAATAGAAGAAGAATTACAAGAAAAAGACCCAGACTCATCAGCAGAATATAACCCAGATACAGGAAAAATAGAAATAGACCATGGTGGAGAAAATATAGAAATAGATGAAGATGGGAATATAGAAATAGTAAATCCAGATATAAATATAGATACAGATAATGATGGAGAACCAGATATAAATATAGATACAGATAACGATAAAGAACCAGACATAAATATTGATACAGACGGTGATGGAAAGCCAGACATAAATATAGATATAAATGATGATGGTAAACCAGACACAAATATAGATAATGATAATGACGGAAAACCAGATATAAATTTAGACCCAGACAAAGATGGTGTGAATATAGACACAGATGGAGATGGTGAACCTGATATAAATGTAGACACAGATAATGATGGCAAAGCTGATATTAATATAGATACAGACGGTGATGGTAAAGAGGACATAAATATTGATACAGACAATGATAAAGAACCAGATATTAATGTAGATATAAATGATGATGGTAAACCAGAAATAAATATAGATGATGATAATGATGGAGAACCAGACAAAAACATAGATCCGGATAATGATGGAGTAGATATAGATACAGATGGAGATGGTGAACCTGATATAAATGTAGACACAGATGATGACGGAGAAGCTGATATAAACATAGATACAGATTGGGATGGAGAGCCAGAAATAAATATAGATACAGATGAAGATAAAAAACCAGATATAAACATAGATACAGATAACGATAAAGAGCCAGATGTAAATGTAGACACAGATGACGATAAAGAACCAGATATAAATATAGATATAAATGAAGATGGTAAACCAGAAATAAATATAGATGATGATGAAGATGGAGAACCAGACAAAAATATAGACCCAGATAATGATGGAGTAGATATAGATACAGACGGAGATGGAGAACCTGATATAAATGTGGACACAGATGATGACGGAGAGGCTGATATAAACATAGATACAGATTGGGATGGAGAGCCAGAAATAAATATAGATGATGATGAAGATGGAGAGCCAGACAAAAATATAGACCCAGATAATGATGGAGTAGATATAGACACAGATGGAAACGGAACTCCTGATGTAAATGTAGATACAAATGAAGATGGTGAAGCCGATATTAATATTGATATAAATGGAGATTATATTCCAGATGTGAATATAGATGAAGATGGAAATGGAACACCTGATAAAAATTTAGACCCAGATAAAGACGGAGTAAATATAGACAAAGATGGAGATGGAACACCAGATTTAAATGTAGATACAGATGATGATGGAAAAGCTGATATTAATATTGACACAGACTGGGATGGAGAGGCAGACATTAATATTGACTTAAATGGAGACAAAAAACCAGATATAAATATAGATGACGATAATGATGGAGAACCAGACAAAAACATAGATCCAGATAAAGATGGAGTAGATATAGATACAGATGGAGATGGAACACCAGATTTAAATGTAGATACTAATGATGATGGAAAAGCAGATATTAATATTGATACAGATTATGATGGTAATGAGGATATAAATATAGATACAGATGGAGATAAAAAACCAGATATAAATATTGACGATGATAATGATGGAGAACCAGACAAAAACATAGATCCGGATAATGACGGAGTGAATATAGATACAGATGGGGATGGAATACCAGATTTAAATGTAGATACTAATGATGATGGTAAAGCAGATGTAAATATAGATACAGATAATGATAAAGAACCAGACATAAATATAGATATTAATGGAGATGGAAAACCAGATACAAACATAGATAATGATAATGATGGTGAACCAGAAGAAAATTTAGATCCAGACAAAGATGGAGTAGATATAGATAAAGATGGAGATGGAACACCAGATTTAAATGTAGATACTAATGATGATGGAAAAGCAGATATTAATATTGATACAGATTATGATGGTAATGAGGATATAAATATAGATACAGATGGAGATAAAAAACCAGATATAAATATTGACAAAAATGGGGACGGAATACCAGATATTAATATAGATGAAGATAATGATGGGGAACCAGACAAAAATATTGATCCAGATAATGATGGTGTAGATATAGATAGTGATGGAGATGGAACGCCAGATATAAGTGTTGACACAGATGATGATGGTGAGGCTGATATTAATATAGATATTAATGGAGATGGCAAGCCAGATATAAATATAGATACAGATAACGATGGAGAGCCAGAAGAAAATTTAGATCCAGATAAAGACGGTGTTGATATAGACACAGATGGAGATGGTGAACCTGATATAAATGTAGATACAGACAATGACGGTGAAGCTGATATTAATATTGATACAGATTGGGATGGAAAGCCAGATATTAATATAGATGAAGATGGTGATAAGGAGCCAGATAAAAATATAGATCCGGATAATGATGGAGTAGATATAGATACAGACGGAGATGGAACGCCTGATTTAAATGTTGACACAGATGATGACGGAGAAGCTGATATTAATATAGACACAGACAATGATAAAGAACCTGATATAAATATAGACTTAAATGGAGATGGCAAGCCAGATATTAACATAGATACAGATAATGATGGAGAGCCAGAAGAAAATTTAGATCCAGATAAAGATGGGGTAGATATAGACAAAGATGGAGATGGAACACCTGATATAAATGTAGATACAGATGATGATGGAAAGCCAGATATAGACATAGATAATGATTGGGATGGAAAAGAAGACACTAATATAGATACAGATGGAGACAAAAAGCCAGATATAAATATAGATTTAAATGGAGATGGCAAGCCAGATATTAACATAGATACAGATAATGATGGAGAGCCAGAAGAAAATTTAGATCCAGATAAAGATGGGGTAGATATAGACAAAGATGGAGATGGAACACCTGATATAAATGTAGATACAGATGATGATGGAAAGCCAGATATAGACATAGATAATGATTGGGATGGAAAAGAAGACACTAATATAGATACAGATGGAGACAAAAAGCCAGATATAAATATAGATTTAAATGGAGATGGCAAGCCAGATATTAACATAGATACAGATAATGATGGAGAGCCAGAAGAAAATTTAGATCCAGATAAAGATGGGGTAGATATAGACAAAGATGGAGATGGAACACCTGATATAAATGTAGATACAGATGGAGATGGAGAGGCTGATATTAATATAGATATAAATTTTGATGGAAAACCAGATATAAATATAGATAATGATGAAGATGGCGAACCGGAAATAAATATAGATCCAGATAAAGATGGTGTAAATATAGACATAGATGGAGATGGAACACCAGATTTAAATGTAGATACAGATGATGATGGAAAAGCTGATATTAATATTGACACAGACTGGGATGGAGAGGCAGACATTAATATTGACTTAAATGGAGACAAAAAACCAGATATAAATATAGATAATAATGAAGATGGAAAACCAGAAACAAATTTAGATCCAGACAAAGATGGAGTTGACATTGATAAAGATGGAGATGGAACACCAGATTTAAATGTAGATACAGATGATGATGGTAAAGCAGATATTAATATTGATACAGATTTTGATGGAGAAGAAAATACCAACATAGATACAGATGGGGATAAAGAGCCTGATATAAATATAGATTTAAATGAAGATGGAAAACCGGATATAAATATAGATGAAAATGGTGATGGTGAGCCGGAAATAAATATAGATCCAGATAAAGATGGTGTAGATATAGATACAGATGGAGATGGGACACCAGATTTAAATGTAGATACAGATGAAGATGGAGAAGCAGATATTGATATAGATATTAATTTAGATGGTAAACCAGATATTAATATAGATGAAGATGGAGATGGTGAAGCTGACAAAAATTTAGACCCAGATAAAGATGGTGTAAATATAGACACAGATGGAAACGGTGAACCTGATATAAATGTGGATACCAATGGAGATGGAGAGGCTGATATTAATATAGATACAGACTGGGATGGAGAGGCAGATATAAATATAGACTTAAATGGAGATGGCAAGCCAGATATAAATATAGATGATAATAATGATGGAGAGCCAGACAAAAATTTAGACCCAGATAAAGATGGTATAAATATAGATAAAGATGGAGATGGAACACCAGATTTAAATGTAGATACAGATGAAGATGGAAAAGCTGATATTAATATTGACACAGATGGAGATGGTAAGGAAGATATAAATATAGACACTAATGAGGATGGAGAAGCTGATATAAATATAGATTTAAATGAAGATGGAAAACCAGATATAAATATTGACGAAGATGAAGATGGTATACCAGATAAAAATTTAAATCCAGATAAAGACGGAGTAGATATAGATAAAGATGGAGACGGAACACCTGATTTAAATGTAGATACAGATGAAGATGGAAAAGCTGATATTAATATTGATACAGATTTTGATGGAGAAGCAGATATTAATATAGACTTAAATGAAGATAAGAAACCAGATATTAATATTGATGAAAATGGTGATAATATACCAGATAAGAATTTAGACCCAGATAAAGATGGAATAGATATAGACAAAGATGGAGATGGAACACCTGATTTAAATGTAGATACAGATAAAGATGGACAAGCAGATTTAAATGTTGATACAAATGGTGACAATGAGCCAGATATAGATATAGACACAAATGGAGATAGAGTTGCAGATAAGAATGTAACAAAACTTGCAATAGTGGGACAGCCAATATCTATAGATACAATAAGTAATGTAAAAGATATAAGTTTTAGTGTTGATGTAACAGGAGCATTTAGTGTAAATGCTCCAGGAGAAGAAAAGATAACATATCAATGGTATTATAATACAACAGGAAGCAATGAAGAAGGAACCCAAATAGTAGGAGCAAATGAAGCTACATATACAATACCAAAAGATAATGTTACAGCAAGTATAAGTGGAAGATATTATTATGTTAAAGTAACACAAGAATATAGAGGAAAGACAAATGTAGATGTAAGTGATGTAGCTAAACTAACAGTAATATCAGAAGTAGAGGTAACAAACAGATTAGAATCAAAACAAGTAATAGAAGGACAAGAAGATATTAGCTTTACAGTAGAAACAAAAGGTTTAGGAGATGTAAGTTACCAATGGTATTATAAAACAAGTAGCCAAGGTGAGGAAACACCAGTAAATGGAGAAAATGAAGCTACACTTACAATACCAAAAGAAGAGGTTACAAAAGAACTAAATGGAAGATATTATTTTGCAAAAGTAACACAAAGTTATGGAATGGGATTTGTAAGTAAAAATTCAAATGAAGCTTTAGTTACAGTAGCAGGAAGAGCAAGTATAGAAAAACAGCCTTCAGATGTAACAATAACAGAAGGAAGAAAAGCTACATTTGAAGTAACAGTAGCAAATGGAACAGGAGATATAACATATCAGTGGTATAAGAATACAGAAAATAGCAACCAAGGCGGAGAAGAAATACCAGGAACAGATAAAAGTACTTATACAACAGAAAATGTAACAGCAAGTGATAATAATACTTATTACTATTGTGTAATTACACAAAAATATGGAAGCTCAGTATATAGTACAGCAAGTAATACAGCAAAACTAACAGTAGGAGATGGAGTAAGTGTAAGTACATTAAATGATGTAAGCGTAATAGAAGGCATAACAGATGTAACATTTACAGTAAATACAAGTGGAGCAGGTACATATACATATAAATGGTATAAAAACACAAATGATAGTAATGAAGGTGGAGAATTAATAGAAAATGCTAATAGTAATACATACAAAATAGCAAAAGAAAATGTTACAACAGCTTTAAATGAGACATATTACTATGTAGAGGTAACACAAAGTTATGGTTCAAGTACAGAAACAATAAAGAGTAATGCAGCAAAATTAAGTGTAGCAGGAAAAGTAACAATAGATACAAACCCAAGCAATGTTTCAACATTTGAAAAAGTACAAGATGTAACATTTAGAGTAATAGCAGGAGGAGAGGGTACTAAAACATATAAATGGTACAAAAACAATACTAACAGTAATCAAGGTGGAGAAGAAATACCAGGAGCAATAGGAGATACATATACAATAGCGAAGGAAAATGTTACAACTGATTTAAATAATACTTATTACTATGTTATAGTTACACAAAAATACGGAAGTTCAAGTGTAACAGCAACAAGTAATACGGCTAAATTAGAAGTAAAGAGAACTGAAATAGAAGCAAGTGAGAGCAATGTAACAACATATGTTGGTGGAGAAAGCAAAACAGTACTTTTAAGTGGAGAAAATGCAGGAGAATTTATTGTAGATACACCAGCAAATCCAAGTATTGCACTAGCTGAGATTAATCCAGAAAATAACAGTGAATTAGTAATTATGCCAGTTGCAAAAGGAGAAACAAGTGTAACAATAAGAGAGTTAAATGGAAATAAAACTACAATAATAAATATAAAAGTATTACAAACAACAATAAAAGCAGAGCCAGCAAGTGTACTTTTGTATGTAGGAGGACAAAGTAAGTCAGTTGCTCTTAGTGGAGATAATACTAATGAATTTGCTATAGAGACTGGGCCAAAAGATACAGTAGCAACAGCAAGTATAAGTGGTAAAATACTTAATATAAATCCAGTAGGAGTAGGAACAACAGAAATTATAGTTAAAGAAACAAATGGAAATCAAAAAACTACTGTAAATGTAACAGTAAGAGAAAGTACAATTGATGCAAATAATAAAAATGTAACTTTATATGTGGGCGGTTCATCACAAAGTGTAACAATTACAGGAGAAAATCAAGGAGCTTTAAGTATAGAAGAAGGACAACAAAATAATTTTGTAACCCCTACTTTAGAAGGAAATACATTAAAATTAGTACCAAAAGCAGCAGGAGAGATAGATATAGTAGTTAAAGAAGCAAATGGAAATAAAGAAGTTACAATACATGTAACGGTAATTGCAACAAGTATTGATGCAAGCAATAAAAATGTTATAGCTTATGTTGGAGGTTCTAACCAAACAGTTACGATAACAGGAACACAAGCAGGAGCATTTAGTATACAAACTCCGTCAAACAATACAATAGCAACAGCAAATCTTTCTGGAAGTACACTTACAATTTCACCAAAAGCAGCAGGAAAAACAAGTGTAGTTGTAAAAGAAGCAAATGGAAATAGAACAGTTACAATAAATATTGAAGTAAGAAAAACAACAATAACAGCAACTAGTACAAATGTAACAGCATATGTAGGAGGAGAAAACCAAACAGTAACAATAAGTGGAACATATGCAGGAGCATTTAGTATAGAAACAGGGCCAAATAGTGCATATGCAACAGCATCTTTAAGTGGTTCTACATTAACAATAACACCAAAAGCAGCAGGAAAAACAAGTGTGGTAGTGAAAGAGGCAAATGGAAACCAAAAAGTTACAATTAATATAAATGTAATAAGAAGTACAATAACAGCAAGCAACACAAATGTAACAGCATATGTAGATGGAGCAGACCAAATAGTAACAATAAATGGAACAGATTTAGGAAATTTAGATATATCAGGAAAACCAGATACATCGGTTGCAACAGTAGGTTTAAGTGGTAAAACACTTACGATAAAACCTAAAGCATCAGGAACAACAAGTGTAATAGTAAAAGAAGCAAATGGAAATGCAGCAGTTACAATAAAGATAACAGTACTTTCAACAAGTATAACTGGACAAAGTGTGACAACATATGTAGGAGGAGAAGCAAAAACAATAACAATCCAAGGACAGAATATGGGAACATTAAGTATAGAAAAAGGACCAGATGAGACAAAAGCAACAGTAAGTTTAAATGCAAGTAATAAAACTCTTACAATAACTCCAAAAGCAGCAGGAAACACAAGTGTAACATTAAAAGAAGCAAATGGAAATAAAACAGCTATAATAAATATATCAGTTTTAGCAACAAATATAACAGCAAATCCAGCAAGTGTAACAGCATATGTAGGTGGAGGAGCAAAAACAGTAACATTAGGAGGAACAAATGCAGGAGCATTTAGTATAGTAACAGGACCAAATGACACGATAGCAACAGCAACTTTAAGTGATAAAACATTAACAATTTCGCCAAAAGCAGCAGGGGATACAAGTGTAGTAGTAAAAGAGGCAAATGGTAATGTACAAAGAACAATAAATATAAAAGTATTAGCAACCTCAATAGATGCAAGTAATAAAAACGTAACATTATATGTAGGTGGCTCAAGCCAAAATGTAACAATAACAGGAAGTAATAAGGGAGGTTTAAGTATAAGTTCAGGAGCAACTAATTCTTATGTAACACCAACACTTAGTGGAGATACATTAACTTTAACACCAAAGGCTGCAGGAACAACAAATATAACAATAAAAGAAGCAAACGGAGGGCAAACAGTTACAATAGCAGTAACAGTAAGAAAAACAAGCATAATAGCAACACCAAAAAGTGTAACAGCATATGTTGGAGGTTCTAACCAACAAGTAACTTTAAGTGGAAATTATATGGGTGAATTAAGTGTAGAAACACCTATAAATGAAAAAATAGCAACAGCAAGTTTAGATAAAGATTCAAAAACACTTACAATTTCACCAAAGGTAGCAGGAACAACAAGTATAACAATAAAAGAAGCAAATGGAAATGAGAAGGTTACAATAAGTGTTAAAGTAATAGAAAGTGATATAAAGGTGAGTAGTTCGAGTGTAACAGCATATGTTGGAGGAAATTCAAGACAAGTAACAATAGATGGTACAGATTTAGGAGCTTTAAGTATTAGTGGAAAACCAAAAGAGGGAGTTGCAACAGCAAGTCTATCAGGAAATACACTTACAATAAATCCTGTAGGAGCAGGAACAACAAGTGTAACAGTAATGGAGTCAAATGGAAATAAGAAAGTAACAGTAAGTATAAATGTTTTAGCAACTAGTGTAAATGCACAGTCAGTAAATGTTTTTGAAGGTGGAGCAAGTAAGAACATTCAAATAACAGGACAACATATGGGAAGTCTAAGTATAGAAAGTGGACCAAATACTGGAATTGCAACAGTAGATTTAAATGGAACTGAACTTACAGTAACACCAGTAAAAGCAGGAAATACAAGTGTTACAATTAAAGAGTCAAATGGAAATGCTAAAGCTACAATAAGTATAACAGTAACAGCAACATCTATTGATGCAAATAATAAGAATGTTACATTATATGTAGGTGGCTCATCACAAAATGTAACAATAAGTGGAACACAAGCAGGAGCATTTAGTATAAAGACTGGACCAACTAGTACAATTGCAACAGCAACTTTATCTGGTAGTACACTTACTATAAGACCAGTAGCAGCAGGAGAAACAGATATAGTAGTTAAAGAAGCAAATGGAAATAAAGAAGTTACAATACATGTAACGGTAATTGCAACATCAATTGATGCAAGCAATAAAAATGTTATAGCTTATGTTGGAGGATCTAACCAGACAGTTACGATAACAGGAACAAATGCAGGAACATTTAGTATATTAACACCACCAAATAGTACATATGTAACAGCAACTTTAAGTGGAAGTACACTTACAATTTCACCAAAAGCAGCAGGAAAGACAAGTGTAGTAGTAAAAGAAGCAAACGGAAATAGAACAGTTACAATAAATATTGAAGTAAGAAAAACAACAATAACAGCAACTAATACAAATGTAACAGCATATGTAGGAGGAGCAAATCAGACAGTAACAATAAGTGGAACATATGCAGGAGCATTTAGTATAGAAACAGGGCCAAATAGTGCATATGCAACAGCATCTTTAAGTGGTTCTACATTAACAATAACACCAAAAGCAGCAGGAAAAACAAGTGTAACTGTAAAAGAGGCAAATGGAAACCAAAAAGTTACAATTAATATAAATGTAATAAGAAGTACAATAACAGCAACGAGTACAAGCGTTACAGCATATGTAAATGGTTCAAATAGAACAGTAACGATAAATGGAACTAGTTTAGGAGCTTTAAGTATAAGTAAACAACCAACATCAAGTGTAGCGACAGCAAGTCTAAATACAAGCTCAAAAGTGCTAACAATTACTCCAAAAGGTTCAGGAACAACAAGTGTAACAGTAAAAGAAGCAAATGGAAATGCAACAGTTACAATAAATATAACAGTTTTAGCAACAAGTATAACGGGACAAAGTGTGACAACATATGTAGGAGGAAGTAGTAAGACAATAACAATTTCTGGTTCAAATATGGGAACTTTAAGTATAGAAAAAGGACCAGATACAACGAAAGCAACAGTAAGTTTAAATGCAACAAATAAAACTCTTACAATAAATCCAAAAGCAGCAGGAACAACAACAGTAACATTAAAAGAAGCAAATGGAAATAAAACAGCTGTAATAAATATATCAGTTTTAGCAACAAGTATAACGGCAAATCCAGCAAGTGTAACAGCATATGTAGGAGGAGGAGCAAAAACAGTAACTTTAGGTGGAACAAATGCAGGAGCATTTAGTATAGTAACATCTCCAAAAGAAACAATAGCAACAGCAAGTATAAGTAATAAAACATTAACAATTACACCAAAGGCAGCAGGAGATACAAGTGTAGTGGTAAAAGAAGCGAATGGAAATGTACAAAAAACAATAAATATTAAGGTATTAGAAACTACATTAGATGCAAACAATAAAAATGTAACATTATATGTAGGTGGTTCAAGCCAAAATGTAACAATAACAGGAAGTAATAAAGGAGCATTAAGTATAAGTTCAGGAGCAACAAATTCTTATGTAACACCAACACTTAATGGAGATACATTAACTTTAGCACCAAAGGCAGCAGGTACGACAAATATAACAATAAAAGAAGCAAATGGAGGAAAGACAGTTGCAATAGCAGTAACAGTAAAAGCAACAACAATAACAGCAAGCCCAGAAAGTATAGTAGCATATGTAGGAGGAAATAATCAAACAGTAACATTAGGAGGAACAAGTGCAGGAGCATTTAGTATAGTTTCTGGAGGAAGTACAAATTACTATACAGCAACTGTAAGTGGAAGTACACTTACAATAACACCAAAGGCAGTAGGAAGTGGAAGTATTGTAGTAAAAGAAGGAAATGGAAATAAGCAAAAAACTATTAGTGTAACAGTAAAAGCAACAACACTTACAGCAAGTCCAACAAGTATAACGGCATATATAGGAGGAGGAGCAAAAACTGTAACACTTAGTGGAGATAATAAAGGAACATTAAGTATAACATCAGGAGCGAGCACTAGTGCTTATACAGCAATTTTAAATAATAGTACATTAACAATAACACCAAAAGCAGCAGGAAGTGGAAATGTAGTAGTAAAAGAGGCAAATGGAGGAAAAACAGTAACAGTAAGTATAAAAGTATTAGCAACAAGTGTTACAGCAAATCCAACAAGTGTAACAGCATATGTAGGTGGAGGAAATAAAACAGTAACAATAGAAGGAAGTAATAAAGGAAGTTTAAGTTTAAGTGGAATAAATACAAATATAGCAACTGCATCTATTTCTGGAAATACACTTACAATAACACCAAAGGCAGAAGGAACAACAAGTGTAATAATAACAGAGTCAAATGGAAATGCTAAGGTAACAGTAAGTATAAAAGTATTAACAACAACAATAAAAGCAGAACCAACAAGTGTAGTAGCATATGTAAGTGGAGGAAATAAAACAATAACATTAAGTGGAACAAATGCAGGAGCATTTAGTATAACATCAGGAGGAGAAACAAATTATTATAAGGCAAGTATAAGTGGTAGTACATTGACAATTACACCAAAAGCACAAGGAAGTGGAAATATAGTTGTAAAAGAAGCAAATGGAGGAAAGACAGTTACAATACCAGTTACAGTAAAAACAGTAACATTAGGAGTATCAACAAATAGTGTAACAGCATATAAAGGAGGAAGTAATCAGACAGTAACAATTACAGGTTCTAATTATGCAGGATTAACTGTTACAACTAGTAATTCAAATATAGCAACAGGAAGTATAAGTGGAACAACACTTACAATAAAACCAGGAACAACAACAGGAACAGCAACACTAACTTTAAAAGAAACAAATGCGAATCAACAAGTAACAGTTACAGTAACTGTAAGAGATAGCACAATAACAGCAGATAAAACAACATTAACATTATATGTAGGAGGAAATACAGGAACAGTAACAATAAGTGGAACATATGCAGGAAAGCTAAGTGTAACAAGTTCAAGCTCTACTGTAGCAACAGCAAGTATAAGTAATAAAGTAGTAACAATAACACCAAAAGGTTCAGGAACAACAAATATAACAGTAACGGAGTCGAATGCAGGAAAAACAGTGACAATAAAAGTAACAGTACTTTTACCAAGTATAACACCACAAACAGTAGAAGTATATGCAGGAGGTTCAGCAAAAACAGTAACAATACAAGGACAAAATATGGGAAATTTAAATATAATTACACCACCTAATGGTACATATGCAACAGCAAGTATAAGTGGAACAAGCCTAACGATAACACCAACTGATACAGTAGGAACAACAAGTTTAGAATTACAAGAGTCAAATGGAAATAAAACAGCTACAATAAATATATCAGTTTTAGCAACAAGTATAACAGCGAGTCCAAGTAGTGTAACAGCAAATGTAAGTGATGGAAACCAAAGAGTAACACTAGGAGGAACAAATCATGGAACATTTAAAATAGTAACCCCACCTAATTCAAGTATAGCAACTGCTTCAATTTCTGGAAGTACACTTACAATAGTACCAAAAGCAGGAGGAGAAACAAGCGTAGTAGTAAAAGAAGGGAATGGAAATAAAAAGATAACTATAAAAATAACATTAACAGCTTCAATACCAACAAGTGAATCATACGTAGGAAATTATGCAGACACAAATGGTGATGAAACAGCAGATGGAATTATATTTGCTGATTTAGCAGTAGGAGGAAGTGGAACAGGATTAGAAGAAAGTTATAGTATACCAATAGCAAGCGGACTAAAAGAATATTATATAACAAACGAAAATTATAGTGATAGTAGATTTGGAAATAAGAGTGGAAAATTAATAGCACCGGTAGCTGGAACAAGTGGAAATGATAGATTCTATATAATGGCATTGGAAGACATAAAACAAGATTCAAAGACATTGTTTTATTGGTATAATAGTGCAGGAAAAATGAGTGATTATAGTAGTACAACATCGAAGAGTTTTGGAACAGGAAAAGCAAATACAGCCAATATGGTAGCAAAATGGAACTCTAATGGATACGGATCACAAAATAGTAGAGATATGTGGGGAGTAATACAAAACCAAGTAAAACAAGGATGGTTCGTACCATCAAGAGAAGAATGGGTAGCATTTGCAGGAAGCTTAGAAATAACAAGGAGTGATTATAGCACTTATAAGTTAAAAAGTGAATACTGGACATCTTCGCAATTACGTACTAACAACGTCTACACTGCGGCTTTTAGTGGTTATTATATCCACGGCACCACCGTGAACAACCTCGCCTACGTGCGTCTGTGTACGACTTTCTAATTTTTTACAAAATTAGAAACCAAAATAAGCGTTATGTAAACAGTATTTACATTTGTTTCAATTCAGGAAGAATTAAATATGAACTTGTTAGAAGTAGAAAAGAAAACATTAGAAGCTCTTATAAGTCAAGATAAAAAGGAACAACGTAATTATTTGTTAGAAGCAAAATACATAATGAATATTGAAATCTGGACAGATATAAGGTTTTTGATGATAAATAAAGCAATAACACCTGGAGAAATAACAGAATTAATAAGAAGACAATTAGAGATAGACAAAGATGTAGACAGATGGATTGTTGCAATTAAAAAAGCTATATCCGCCAAAGGGTAAGATTAGCAAACTTTTATTAAGCACTTACTATAATTGTAGAAAATTAATTTATAATTATATAAATATATTACCAAAGGACATTAAAAATATTTTATATTTTGATAATAATGAGTACAAGCTAAAAAAGCAGATATAAGGCTAATAAAAAAGTTATTTAATTTTATAATATGAATTTAAAATAATAATTTTAAGAAAGGAGGTTTCTAATGGCAGAAGAAAAGAAAAAGAAAAGTACAAGTAAGAAAAAAAGTAGTGGAAAACCAATGTGGATATTTATGTTGTTGTTAGTAATATTGGTAATAGGTCTTGGTGTGTGGAGATTTGTAGTAAATAAAGATAATGGTAATGTGGAAGAAAATGTGGCAAGTGAAGAGCAAGTAGTAAATGAAGACTATAATGGAAAATTACAAGAAGTGGAAAAGGAAATAAATTCAAAGGAAGAAGAAATAAATAAACTAAATGAAGAAATGTTACCATTAATGGAAGAAAGAACAAATTTAGAACAACAACTAATAGACCTAAATGAAGAAAGTGTAGAAAGTGGAGAATAGGAGGTAGAAGATGGCAAAAAGAGAAAAAATCGAGAAGAAAAAAGGAGTTCCAATAGTTTTAATTGTTTTGGTATTATTAATAGTAGCATTAATAATATATGGAATAGCTAGTCATTTTGGTAAAAAAGAAGTTACAGAAGATGGAACACTAGTAAATGAGTATGTACAAGGAGCAAAAGATGCAGATGATATAAAAATAAAGAATAGTGACAGTAAAGAAGTAAAAATAGAAAAGTTACAAGGAAAAATAGAGTTAATAAATAAAGAAATAGAGGAAAAACAAGCAAAAATAGATGAAAAAACTACAGAACTAAATAAACTCTATGAAGACTATGTAAATATAATGAATGAAAGCCAAGGACAATAAGATGAAAAATACAGTAACAGTTAATGTATTGTTGCTGTATTTTTTTGATTTTTTCTTTGATATTTTCTTAATTTTTTATTCCTTTTTTTTATTTTTGTTTTTATATTTTTTCTTTGTATTTGATTTTTGTTTTTCATTTTCTTGATTTATTATTGATTATATAGTAAAATATTATTGTAAGTTAAGAAAGAGAGGTAATAAGGATGAAAAAATTACCATATGGAATAAGTAATTATGATGAATTAATAGAAGAAAATTATTATTATGTAGATAAAACCAAATATATAGAAAAATTAGAAAATTTAGCAGAAAAAAGAATAATGTTTTTACGTCCAAGAAAATTCGGAAAAACATTATTTACAAGCATGATAGAAAATTATTATGATGTAAATAAAAAAGATAAATTTGAAGAACTATTTAAAGAAACATATATAGGAAAAAATCCAACAGAAATGAAAAATAGTTATTATATATTAAGATTTAATTTTTCTGGAATAGATACAGAAAATGAAAAAACAACAATAGATACTTTTAAAGAAAAAGTAACAAATTCAATACAAAAATTTGTAAATAGATATAAATTAGACTTTTATCTAAATTCAGAATTAACAGCAGAAGGATTGTTAGGAAGTTTAATGACAGCATTTGAAGAACAAAGAAATGGAGAAAAGATATATGTAATAATAGATGAATATGATCATTTTGCGAATGAATTGTTAGGTTTTAGAACAGAACAATTTAAAAGTCTTGTAGCTAAAAATGGAAAAGTAAGAAAATTTTATGAGATATTGAAAGAAGGAACAGAAAGTGTAATAGATAGAATATTTATAACAGGAGTAGCACCAATAACGTTAGATAGCATGACATCAGGTTTTAATATAGTAACAGATTTAACAAGAGATGAACAGTTTAATGAAATGATGGGTTTTACTGAAAAAGAAGTAATAAAAATAATGGAAGACCAAGAAATAGATAAAGAAAAACAAGAAGAGTTATTACCAATAATGAAAGAAAATTATGATGGGTATAGATTTTATAAAAATTCAGCAACAAGAATGTATAATTCAACAATGTGTTTATATTTTTTAAGTTCATATATGAGGTTAGGAAGAATACCGGACGAACTTGTAGACACAAACATAGCAAGTGATTATAGTAAAATAGCAAATATGCTAAGATTATGTAAAAGTGAAGAAAGATTAAAAATAATAAATAAAACAATGACAGATGAGGGAATAATATCTGAAATAACAGAAAAATTTAATCCAGAAATGGATTTTAAAGAAACAGAAATGGTATCAATGTTATATTATTTAGGATATTTAACAATAAAAGATGTAATAGGAGGTTATCCAAAACTATTAATACCTAATAAAGCGATGAAAGAAATATATGGAGAATATTTCTTAAAAGTATTAAGTGAAGAAGAAAATTTTAGTGTAGATAATAAAGAATATACAGAAATATCATTAGAGATGGCACTTGAAGGAAAGATAGAAAAAGGAATAAATTTACTTGGAAAATATTTAAGTAATTTATCAAATAGAGATTATCAAAACTTTGATGAAAAATATGTAAAAGTAATATTTTATTGTATAGCAATGAGTTTAAAAACATTCTGGGTAAAATCAGAATTAGAGATAGAAAGAGAATATCAAGATATATTGTTAGTACCAAAAGAAACTGAAAAAGGATATTATACAATATTAATAGAATTTAAATACTTAAAAAAAGATGAAGAAAATAACTTGAGACAAAAACAAGAAGAAGCAAGAAAGCAAATAATAAAATATAGCAATAAAGAAGAAATGAAAGCGGCAAAGAATTTAAAAAGATTTACAGTAGTAGCAGTGGTAGATAAAATATATGTAGAAGAGATATAAAAATAATTAGAATATTGTAAAATTATTTTAATTTTATGATATTCTTTTAATTTTTGTATTTTATAAATATTTTTCTCTATATTTCATAATTTTATTTGTTCTTTCTTTTAATTTTACACTTTTTTAAATTTTCTATTGCAAATTATATGATAAAAAAAGTATAATTGTACCATGAAATACAAACAAAATAATAAAATAAAAAATATTTCTAATAAAGTAAAATTGAAGAGGTGATAAAATTGAAAGGAATTGGAATAGGAAGGTCAGATTTTAAAAGTATAATAACAATGGATTGTTATTATATAGATAAAACCATGTTTATAAAACATATAATAGATAATAAGAATAAAATAATTGTAATAACAAGACCACGAATATTTGGAAAAACATTAAATCTTGGAATGTTAAAATATTATTTTGATATAAAAGAAAATTCTAAAGAATTATTTAAAGATTTGAAAATTATACAACAAGATGAATATTATATATCAAAATTAAACTATTATCCGGTTATATATTTAACATTAAAAGATATACAAATGTCTAAATATGACGATATGATATTAAACTTAAAATGGACAATACAAGATCTTTATGGTAAACATATGTATTTGTTAGAGAGCAATAAAATATATGAAGATGAAAAAGAAAAGATAAAAGAAATATTATCACAAAACGAAGATGAAATAACATTGAAAAATTCAATAAGAGGTTTAAGTAAATATTTAAATAGATATTATGGAAAGCAAGTAATTTTATTAATAGATGAATATGATGCACCATTGCAAAAATCATATGTAGAAAAATATTATGATGAAGCTATAGATTTCTTTAAAGAATTTTATAATATAACATTTAATAATAATCTATATATAGAAAAAGCAGTATTAATGGGAGTAAATAGAATAGCAGAGAAAAGTATATTTAGTAAAATAGATAATTTTAATATATATGCAATGTTGAATACCGAATTTGCGGAAGACTTTGGAATAACAGAAAAAGAGTTAGAGAAAATAATATCTGATTTTAATATAGAAGAAAGTAAAGAAAAATTAGAAAAATATTATGGAAAATATAAAATAGGAAATGTAGAAGAAATATATAATCTCTATAGTATATTAAATTATTTACAAAATAAAGAATTAAAAACATATTGGATAAATGTAAGTGAACATAAGTTAATAGAAATAATATTAAAGGAATGTAGTTTAATAAAAGAAAAAATAATAAGTTTATTAAATGATGAAGTAATTGAAGTAAAAATAGATTTAGAAACACCAATATTAGAAAATGAAACTAAAGAAGAAAAGGTGTGGGAGTTAATGTTAAATGCAGGATTTTTAAAAATAGTTGAAAAAGTAGGTTTAACAAGATATAGAGTAGAACTAGTAAATATTGATGCAAAAGAAGAATTTAAAGGATTATGGGAACGAAGTCAATATAAGAAAGACATGAATAATCCAAGTGAATTACGGGAAAGCAATGATAAAGGTGCTAATGTAAAATAAAAATAGAAAATAAAAAAGAAAAAACAGAACTCTTGTTTTTGCTTTGGAATTGTAGTATAATCTTTTGGGGTGAAAAAATGAACGATAAAATAATAATAAAAGGTGCAAAAGAACATAATTTGAAGAATATAGATTTAGAAATACCAAGAGATAAATTAGTAGTAATAACAGGCCTTTCAGGTTCAGGAAAATCCAGTTTAGCATTTGACACATTATATGCAGAAGGGCAAAGAAGATATGTAGAAAGTCTATCATCATATGCAAGGCAATTTTTAGGATTGATGGAAAAACCAGATGTACAAAGAATAGATGGGCTTTCTCCTGCAATATCAATAGACCAAAAAACAACATCAAAAAACCCACGTTCAACAGTAGGAACAGTAACTGAAATATATGATTATATACGTCTGCTTTATGCAAGAATAGGTGTACCTTATTGCCCTAATTGTGGAAAGAAAATAGAAAAACAAAGTATAGATCAGATAATAGATAACATAATGACTTTAGAAGAAGGAACAAAGATCCAAGTACTAGCTCCAGTAGTAAGAGGACGTAAAGGAGAATATACAAAGCAATTAGAAGGATACCAAAAAGAAGGATTTGTAAGAGTTAGAATAGATGGAGAAACTTATGAATTATCTGATGATATAAATTTAGATAGAAAGAAAAAACATAATATAGAACTTGTAGTAGATAGATTAGTAATAAAACCAGATATTATAAGTAGACTAACAGAATCTGTTGAAATTGCTATGAAACATGCAGATAAAATGGTTTTAATAGATGTAAGAGGAAAAGAACCTATTTTATATAGTTCAAACTATGCATGTCCTGATTGTGGATTTAGTTTTCCGGAACTTACACCAAGAATGTTTTCATTTAATAATCCATTTGGTGCATGTCCAGAATGTACAGGTATAGGTTATTTAATGAAAATGGATGAAGATTTAATAGTACCAGATAAAAATAAAACACTTTACGATGGAATAAAAGCATTTGGATCTAGCACCATGAAAAAAGGTGATACTATGGCTAAAATGTATTTTGAAGCAATAGGAAAACATTATGGAATAGACATAAAAGGTAAAAAGATTAAAACTTTGCCACGTTGGTTCATGGAAAAAATCCTTTACGGTACAGGTGATGAAGAAATAGATTTTGAATATTCTTCATATGCAGGAACAAGAAAATTCACTGCTCCATTTGAAGGAGTTTTACCTACTTTAGACAGACGACATAGTGAAACAAAATCACAAGGGATGAGAGATTTTTACGAAATGTATATGACAAATTCAGAATGTCCTGCATGTCATGGAGCAAGACTAAAACCAGAAATATTATCTATTAAAGTTGGAAATAAAAATATAAATGAATTAACAGAAATGTCTATAAACAAAATAAAAAATTATTTAAACAATTTAAAACTAAATAAAACACAAAAAATGATTTCAGAACTAATACTTAAAGAAATAGACCAAAGATTACAATTTTTGATAGATGTAGGATTAGAATATCTAACATTATCAAGAAATGCAGGAACATTATCAGGAGGAGAGTCACAAAGAATAAGACTTGCAACACAAATAGGTTCAGGATTAACAGGAGTACTTTATATATTAGATGAACCAAGTATAGGGCTTCACCAAAGAGATAATGATAAGCTATTAGCTACATTAAAAAAACTAAGAGATTTAGGAAACACATTACTTGTTGTAGAACATGATGAAGACACTATGTATGCAGCAGATCAAATAATAGATATAGGACCTGGAGCAGGAGTACATGGTGGAAATGTTATGGCTCAGCGGTACAGCAGAAGAAATAAAAGAAGTTGAAGATTCTATAACTGGGCAATATTTAAGTGGAAGAAAGAAAATTGAAGTTCCCAAAAAAAGAAGAAAGATTTCGAAATCAAAAGTTATAGAAGTACAAGGTGCAAAAGAGAACAACTTAAAAAATATAACTGTAAAATTTCCTTTAGGAGTATTTAATTGTGTAACAGGAGTATCAGGTTCACGGAAAGTCAACATTAGTAAATGAAGTTCTATATAAAACTATAGCAAAAGAATTAAATGGTTCAAATGAAAAACCTGGTAAATGTAAAGCTGTTAAAGGTTTAGAAAATATTGATAAAATAATAAATATAGACCAATCACCAATAGGAAGAACCCCTAGGTCTAACCCTGCAACATACACAGGAGTATTTGACTTTATAAGAGATTTATTTGCAGCAACAGAAGAAGCAAAATTAAGAGGTTACCAAAAAGGTAGATTTAGTTTTAATGTATCAGGTGGTAGGTGCGAAAGTTGTAATGGTGATGGTGTTCATAAAATAGAAATGCATTTCTTACCAGATATATATGTGCCTTGTGAAGTATGTAAAGGAAAACGTTATAATAGAGAAACTTTAGAGGTCAAATATAGAGGAAAAAACATTTCTGAAGTATTAGATATGACAGTTGAAGATGCATTAAAATTTTTTGATAAATTACCTAAAATAAAAAATAAATTACAAACATTATATGATGTTGGATTAGGATATATAAAACTTCGGACAACCTTCAACAACATTATCAGGAGGTGAGGCTCAAAGAGTTAAACTTGCTACAGAATTATCAAAAAGAGCAACTGGAAAAACTTTATATATATTAGATGAGCCAACAACAGGTCTTCATATTGCAGATGTTCATAAATTAGTAAATATATTACAAAGACTTGTAGACACTGGCAATACTATAATAGTTATTGAACATAATTTAGATTTAATAAAGACATGTGACTATATAGTAGACTTGGGACCAGAAGGTGGAGACAATGGGGGAGAAGTAGTAGCAATAGGAACGCCAGAAGAAGTTTGTAAAAATGATAAAAGTTATACAGGTAAATTTTTAAAAAAATATTTGAAATAAAACTGTAAAGACAATTATTATTTTGTAGTAATTGTCTTTATAAATTTTGTAGATTTTTTAACTTTTTTGTAATTCCTTGAAAATAAAGTATATTTGTGGTAAAATATTTATGTTAAGTAAAAGAAAGGAGAAAAATATAATGACATATTTAACAGATGAATATTGGAAAAAAGAAAGACAAAAAGAAAGAAGTAAAAAGAGACAACAAGAAATGAAAGCAAAAGTTATGAAAGTATATAAAGAGAATCCAGATTTAAGTATAAAAGATATTGCTGAGCTTTTGGGGACAACACAAAAAGTTGTAAAAAATTGTTTAGGTGCAAAGATATCAAGAGCATTAGAAGAAAAAGAAAAAAATAGCGAAACAGAAAATGAGAGCCAAGATGTAAATTCACGTAAAGGTATTAAGTTAACAGAAAAAAGCGTTGATGAAATTGTAGCTCAAAGAGATGAAAAAGTTTTGAAATTATATAATGATGGAGTGCCAGCAGATATTATTGCAGAAAAATTAAGAATGGAACTTGGACAAGTATTAGAGGTTTTTTATAGAAATAAAATAACTCGTCCATATACAATAGAGGAAAAAATATTAGGTTTACATGATGAAAATGTTCCAGCTAATGTTATTGCAGACAAATTAGGAATAGAAATTAGTAAAGTATTAGAAGTTTTCTATAGAAATAGAATAAATTTATACACACAAGCTGAACTAGAAGAAATAGAAGAAGAAAGGAAAGAAGAAACAGTAACAACTGCTGAAGATATATTAAGAATTATGAGAAAATATAATTCTAATAACCAACCCGAGAAAGTAGTTAGTTTTGCTAAAAAAATGATATCTGAAGCTAATTTTTTAACAAGCGAACAAAGACAGAATTTACAACAGATAGTAGATACAATAAATAGAACAAAGAAGGAAAAAACTAAACCTTCAAAAGAGGAAAAAGGAGAAAGTAGATAAAATATGGAAAAATTAGGAAGAAATAGAAGAGTAGAAGCAAGAAGAATACATATTGCAAAACTTATTAATGAAGAAGGTAAAACAAGAAGAGAAATAGCAGAAAAATTGGGAATATCATTAACTACTGTAGATATTGATATAAAAAGTTTAGAAATAGCTGGAATAATAAGAAAAGGAAATGGAAAAAGTAAAGCCGGTGGAAATAAAATAAATAGTTCTAAATTAGAATATGAGGAAGGACATGTTTCACCAGAAGATAGATACAAACAAATGGTTATAAGTAGCATATTGAATTTTTATAAAAATGGAGATTATGAAAATGCAATAAAATATATAGATGTGCTACAAAGTGAAAATTATTTGTCTGAAGAGGAAAGAAAAAAAATTAATGAAATTAGGATAAATTTACAGAAATTAAAAGATAAGCAAGAAAATACTGGTAGCGAAATTAGATCTAAAGAAAAAGAAGTATTAGGAATTATTAAAAATTTAATAGGAGAAAAAGACCAAGAAAGAGTAAAAGAAATAACAGAAAGTTTAATTTCTATAATTGCTTTTTTAACAGATGAGCAAAGGCTGAATTTACAACAAATGATTGATGGAATAGAAGGAGAAAAAGTTAAAGAGATAGATACTGGTTACGAAGATAGATAAAATATTGAAATATAGGCAACCGCAATCCTATTGGTTTTAGACAATGGATAGTTCACATTAACAAACAATTTGGAGGCAAGTATGGACAATAAAATAAAAAGAAAGATAGAACAATTACAAAGAAAAGGACTAATGTTAGGTGAAATAGCAGATGAACTAAATATAAGCATAGCTGATGTTATTAAATGTTTAGGTTTAAAAAACAAAGATAAAAAGCAAAAAAGAGGCAAAATTGTTACAGAAAGAAAAGAGTATATAAGGAATCTTTTCTTAAATGAACATAAAAGTGTAAAAAAAATAGCAGATGAACTAGGTGTATCAGAAAATTTAGTTAAAGAAGATTTATTAACCATGGGAATAAATCCTGATATTAGTGCTAGGGTAAATTTCCAAAATATTGAAGTAGACATAGATGGAGTCCATAAACAGAAAGAAGAGAAAGAAGAAGATAATAAAGCTCAAATAGAAAAGATAATACAAATGCCAGTAAGTAAAAGTGCAATTACAGGGATAAATGAAAGAAGAAGCGTTATTGAAGATTTATATTATAACCAAGGACTTAGTGAAAAAGAAATATCAGAAGCTATTGATATTGCAATTAAAACAGTAGAAAGGGATATAGAATTTTTAGAAAAGCATAGAAAAGTTGAAAGTGTTCACCTTTCAAAAAATGAAAAGGAAAAGAGCAGAGCAAGAGCTAATAAAAGAAAGGATGAGGAAAAAAAGAAGAAAATAAAAGCAAGAAGAGAAAAAGTGGCAAAATTATATCAGGAAGGGAAAAGCAGAAAAGAAATAGCAGAAGAATTGCAAGTATCAGGAAATATAGTAAAGGGAGATATACAAAAATTATTAAAAGATGGAATAATTAAAAAAAGAGAGTTTGATGCTGAAAAAAAACAAGAAAATGAAGCTAAAAATAGTAATAATAATACGGAAGAAATACCAGAAAATGTTTTAGAAGTTCCAGACACATGTGAAGAAACAGAAGAAATGGAAGATGACATGTCAATAAAATTGAAACTGTTAGAAAAAGAAAGAAAAAGAAAACAAGAAAGTAGAAGACATGAGATTTTAAGTTTTTATAAAGATGAAGGAAAAACTTTATTATCAAAAATTGGAGCTGAAAATAGTGATACAAATGCAGTAAAACAGAGATTAGAACAAATAAGAAGTGAAATAATAGCTTTGTATGAAAAAGGATATACAAGTGAAGAAATAGAAAAAATGACAGATTATAATTGGGAGATAATATCTTCTGTTGGAGTATTTTACTTTGAAACAAAATATACATTAGGAAGGAAAAGTAGAATAAATGAAAAAGATAAACAAAATTCACGAAAGATTTTAAGATTACTAAAAATAGGTAAAAGTGAAGAAGAAATATCAAAAGAAACAAATATACCTTATGAAGTTGTGTGTAGATATGTCAAAAGGTTTAGAGATGATGGAGTATTAGATAATACTTCAGGTAAACCCAAAACAACTAAAAAAAAGCCTAATATTTATACCAAAAAAACAGCAAGAAAAATAGTAGAATTACAGATGCAAGGAAAAGGTTTTGGAGAAATAGCAGATGAGATGGGAATAGATTCAATTATTGATATTTTAAAAATTTTACAACACTTTGGAATGGAAAATGAATATAAGAAAGGACCTAAAGAGATTTCTGCATCAAGAAGAAACCAAGTATTAAGTTTATGGAAAACAGGTGAAATTTTAAGTGAGATTTCAAAGAAATTAAAAGCAGATATTAATGTTATAATAGAAGATCTTATAAGTGTTGGATTAAGTAGAAGCGGGATAGAAGAAGAAAATGAAAAAAGAATAAAATTGAAAAAAGAAAAATTGAAAGAAGAAGATAAAAAAAGAAAGGAAGTAAAAGATCCAAAAGAACGTGAAATGAGTACATATAAACATGCAATGTTTAGAAGTATTAAGCTATATTATAAAAAAGGGGACTATAAAAGTGCAAAAGCATATTTAGAAGAGTTACAAGAAGAAATACCACTTAGAGATGAAGAAAAAGAAAGAATTGGTGGGATTATAGGAAATTTAGAAAAATTAATAAGTGGGAAAAGTAAACAAGAAGCAAATATACCTATTGGTAATGTAGAAATATATAATGGAGAAGAAAGATAAATTTGAAAAAATATTTAAAATATGGTAAAATAGTTATGTAAAGAAAAAACGAAAGAAGGGAAAGGAATTTAATATGGAAAATTATATTATAGATGATTATTTAAAATCAGTTTCAGAAGATAAAGTAAAAGGAAAAAGAAAAAGAGAAGCATTAAGAAAAAGAGCTTTAGAGTTGTGGGATAAAGATATTGGTGCAAGTGAAATTGCTGAAATATTGGAATTAACTGAAAAACAATTGAAAGAGTTATTAGGAGTGGAAAGAATAGAAAAAGGACATAAGAGTGCAACTATAAAAGCTAAAGAAAAATTAACACCAAGAAGAGTAAATCGTCTTGCAAGTGATAGAGATAAACAAATTATAGAACTAAGTAAAACTATGAACATGGAAAAAGTTGCAGAAATGTTAAATATATCATTAGAATTAGTAAAAGAACGCTATTTAGCATTAGGTCTACCGATTTACACTGAAGAAGAATTGAGGAAAATGGCAGAAGCAGAAAAAGAAAGAAAAATGAAAAATAAAGAAGAAAAGCCAAAAGGAAATAGAGTAGAAGCACAAAAACCAGAGGAACAAGAATCAGTTAAAGCAGATGTTAATCAACAAAAACCAGAGGAAGAAAAAATTGATTTAAATAATTTTGAAGAAGTAAAAAGAAAAATACATGAGAGTATTTCTGAAAAAAATATAGAAGGGGCAACTGGAATTGCAAAAAGAGCAATAGAACAAGGAAATTTTGGAGATAAAGAAAAAGGAAAATTACAAGAATTAGTTGATTTAATAGAAACTATAAGAAAAAGAAGAATAGGCAAAAGAAGAGATATAGACGAAAGTAGTAGATAAAATAAATAAAAAAATAGTAAATGAAGAAGAAATAGAAAAATATTTCTTCTTTTTATGTATAAAAAATATAAAAACATTAAAAAATAAATAGAAATGGAGGGATTTTTATGTATAATTTTAGAACAGATTTAGCAAATGAAAGAAGAGATATTTATCAAAAGGTAAATGGAAATCAAGGTGAAATTGATGGTATTGAAAGTACTAAAGAAGAGATTAATGAAAATATAAGCGTTGAAAGAGTAAAAATCATAAATGAAAATGGAGAAAAAGCAATAGGAAAACCAATTGGTAATTATATTACAATTGATATTAAAAATTTAAAAATAGCACAAAAAGAAGAAATAGAGCAAGCAGCAAATACATTGACAAATGAATTAAAGAATATATTAGAAAATCATATTGATAAGCAAGGAGAAATATTGGTTGTGGGGCTTCGGAAATATTTATGTAACACCGGACAGCTTGGGACCAAAGGTTATTAATGAAATAGATGTTACAAGACATATAATAAATTATTTGCCACAATATGTAGAAGAGGGAACTAGAATGGTAAGTGCTATAGCACCAGGAGTTTTGGGAACAACAGGAATTGAAACTGTTGAGATTTTAAAAGGAATTGTTGACAATATCAATCCAAAACTTGTAATTGTAATAGATGCATTAGCTTCAAGAAGCATTGAAAGAATTAGTAGTACAGTTCAACTTTCAGATACAGGAATAGTTCCTGGAGCAGGAGTTGGAAACACCAGAAGCGAAATAAGTATAAAAACGTTAGGAATCCCGGTTATTGCAATAGGAATTCCTACAGTAGTGGAAACAGCAGTTTTGGTTAATGATTGTTTAGATATTTTCATTTCTAAATTACAGGATGAGGCAAAGTCTAATGAGTATTTAAATAAATTAAAAGAAGAAGATAATTATGAAGAAATAAAAGAAGCACTAATTCCTAAAGATTACAACTTAATTGTTACACCAAAAGAAATAGATGAATTAATAGAAAACATGAAAGATATTGTAGCACAGGGAATAAATAAAAGTCTATGAGTAAAAAAGTCGTTTTTCCTATGTTTCCAAAATAACTAAATATGAGTGACAAAGTGAAAAATATATGTTATAATAATATCATGCATTTATTGTGCATAAAGTGTTGGTGAGACTAAGAAGGGAAGAAAATGTCACTTACACAATTAATTGTTGGTAAATCAGATACGAAAGAAATCGAAGATTGGCTAATAACGATTTATAGTCCAGAGCTTGGAAAAGAGAGTGAAGTTTTTAGACTTTTGGAAAGTAAAAAAGATGGGACAACAGTATTTACTCCTATCTTAGTAGATGAAACATCAGATAATGAAAGTCTCGAACCATTTTTTTATAGTCTTTTGATATCAGACAATATTATAATTGTAGTTAAAAAGAAAACATTCCTATATTATAGGGATGAAGTCGAAAGGCTAAAAAAAATTTTAGAGAGACTTTCCACGTTGACAGAAACAGGAAATGATAAAGTATTTAATCTTTGTTCAAGAGAACAGGATACTTTACGTAAAGTAGAACGCCGGCTTGTTTATAAGTAAAATCTGAAAACGGAGGTATAGTTTTGTTTGCTATGAGACTTGTTGTTGCAAGTGCCAAGTCTAATCATTTTTATGATTGGAAAATGTATATTGTTATGGACAATGGTCAAAGATCTGAAAGTTTTTATCTTAGAGAAAAGGACGATACATATATTGAGATTGTAACAGATTGTGATTGGGTGGAATATGAAAAAAAGATAAGATATTTTATAGTCGAGCTTTGTGAATGTGAAAATATCGAATTTTCAATAGATGAGGCTTTGTATTTCAACAATCAAGATGAAGTACAGATTATTCAGATATTGAAGAGACTAAAACAAGTCTCAACATCAGATAAAGGTATTATCCTTTATGGAAAAGATGAAAAGCTACCAACATGGAGGCGTGTAATATTATCAATAGTCTAACCATAAGCAAAGGCAATGTCTTTGTTTTAATATAAAGAGCAATATTGCTACTTTAATAGTAAGAAGTTTTGTCGAAAAGTTCTAAAAAATCGACAAAACTTCTTATATTTTGCTCTTGGAAAATATTGTAAATAATATTATAATAAAAAAAGTTAATTTAGAAGGGAAGGAGATATATGGAAACAGAATTTTTTGAAAAGGACAAGTTATTAGTTTTAAAAATAACAGATGAAATTGATGAACATAGTGTACAAAAGATAAGGAGGAGAGCAGATTATGAAATGGAGAGATATATGCCTAAAAAGATTGTATTTGACTTTGATAGTGTTACTTTCATGGATAGTGCAGGAATAGGTTTAATAATTGGAAGGTATAAGTTTGCAAATATGATTGGAGCAAAAATTTGTATGAGAAATCTTACTGGAAGTGTAAGAAGAATTTTTGATATGAGTGGAATCTTAAAATTAATACCAGTTGTATAGGGACGTTTCCTTTTGCTCGAAAACGAGCAGTTGGGACAGATTTATAAAATTATCCACAAAAGGAAGGAAAGAAAAATGTTTAATAATGAAATGAAATTAGAATTTATAAGTAAGTCTTCAAATGAAGCATTTGCAAGAATTGCAGTCGCAGCATTTGCTTCACAATTAGATCCTACAATTGAAGAACTTGCAGATATAAAAACAGCGGTTTCTGAAGCTGTGACTAACAGTATTATACATGGTTATGATAAAAAACAAGGAGTTGTTAAAATTTCAGCATGGCTTAAAAATAATGAAATAATAATAGAAATTTCAGATAAGGGAAAAGGAATAGAGAATATAGAACAAGCAAAAGAGCCACTTTATACAACAAAACCAAACTTGGAGAGATCTGGGATGGGTTTTACAATAATGGAGAGTTTTATGGATAAAATGAATGTAGAATCTGTTATTGGATTAGGTACTAAAATTACTATGTCTAAGATAATAAAACCTAAAATAGAAAATGACGAAGATGAATTTAAGATGCTAATGACAACAAATAGCTAAAAAGAAAAGAGGAGAATATGTACGAAAATGATATAGAATTGATAAAAATGGCTAAGCAAGGTGAAACAAAAGAATTAGAAGATTTGATAAAAAATAATAATGGATTAATTTGGTCAATAGTAAGAAGGTTTCAAGGTAGAGGTTATGAAATAGAAGATTTGTATCAAATCGCATGTATTGGATTTATAAAAGCTATTAAAAGATTTGACACAAGTTTTGAAGTAAAACTCACAACTTATGCAGTACCATATATGTTGGGTGAAATTAAAAGGTATATACGTGATGATGGACCTGTTAAAGTAAGTAGGAGTATTAAAGAGTTAGGAATTAAAATAAAAGAATTGCAAAAAGAATATTTTTATAAAAAGGGGAAAGAAATTACTATTGAAGAAATAGAAAAAGAGTTAAGAGTTTCTAAAGAGGACATAATATTAGCAATTGAAGCAACGAAGAAACCAGAATCTATAGAAGGAAGTATAAATAATATTAATTCTAAAAGTGAAAAAAGTATTAATTTAATAGACAAATTATCTACTGATAAGAACGAAGAAGAGATATTAACTAATAAAATGGTAATAAATGAGCTAATTGAAGAATTAGAAGAACGAGATAAAAAAGTTATTTTACTTAGATATTTTAAAGGAAAAACACAAAATGAAGTAGCAAAAATACTAGGTGTAACACAAGTTCAGATATCTAGGATTGAAAGAAGAGCTTTAAATAGAATGAAAATTAAATTATGCTCATAAATAAATTATATAGGCTTTTTTAGGAGTTGATATTTTTGAAAAAAGTTTTTATCTATTTTTTTATATTTTTATTAATTTTCTTTTTCCTACCGGCTCTTCTTACAAAGAAAAATGTAGAAGCAAAAGTTACAACAAGTAATACAGAAGCAGAAGAAAAAACAGAACAATACAATTATAAAACTTATGGAACAATAAAATTATTACATACAAAAACAAATGAAATTGAAGAAGTTCCAATAGACACATATTTATGTAATGTGGTATCAGCTGAAATGCCTGCAGATTTTGAAAAAGAAGCTCTAAAAGCTCAAGCAATAGTTGCAAGAACATATACTATTTACAAAATTCAAAATAAAAAGCATGAAAATGCAGACATTTGTGATGTTTCTACATGTTGCCAAGCATGGATTTCTAAAGAAGACAGACTTGCTAAATGGGATGAAAATATAAGAGAAAGTAATTGGAAAAAGATAGAAGAATGTGTATATGAGACAAAAGGAAAAATAATTACATACGAAGGAAAACCAATAAATGCATTTTTCCATTCAAATAGTGGTGGAAAAACAGAAATACCTGTAAATGTCTGGGGAGGAACAGGTTATCCTTATTTACAAGTAGTAGAAACAGCGGGAGAGGATGGATATTCACAATATCAGTCTGAAGTTATTTTATCTCAAAGTGAGCTTATAGAAAAATTAAAAACTAAATATGAAGATATTACAATTGATTTTATTAATAATGATGATTTGAAAATTTTAGAATATACAGATAGTGGAAGAGTAAAAACTGTAAAATTCGGAAATCATGAGCTTTCAGGTACAGAAGCAAGAACTTTGCTTGGTTTAAGGTCCACTAATTTTGAAATAGTTAGAGAAGGTGAAAATATAAAATTTTGGGTTAAAGGATATGGCCATGGTGTTGGAATGAGTCAGACAGGAGCAGATAGTTTAGCAAAAGAAGGAAAAACTTGTGAGGATATAATTAAACATTTTTATATAGGTGTAGAAATTACAGAAGAAAATAAATTATAAAAATTTATCCTAAAATGTATAATCTCCTCAAAATAGGAAATACTTGTATTAATAAAAGTTTTAAGGAGGATATTATGATGAGGAGAAATAATAGACCAAGGAATAATGAAAAAAGTATTATGCAAAATAAGATTTTGATGTATTCTATAATAGGAGTAGGATTTTTAACAATTGTTTTAGTTGGATTACTTATGTATAGTAGAAATTTAAATGAAGATATAGAGCAAGATGTTCTTGATTTTGGTGATATGACAAATGCTACAAATAATGATACTACAAATTCTACAAATCCAGCAAATACAGAAAGTGTTAGTACTGAGATTGGAAAATCAGTAAATGAAGCATTAAATAATAGTACAACTACAAATGTAGAAAATAATAGTAATAATACAGCAAATAGTACACAAAACCAGATAGAAAATAATACTACAAAAAAAGAAAATATAACTAAAACAACAGAGGCTAATACAGCAAGTAAAACAGAAGAGAAAAAAGAGACAAAAGAAGAAACTAAAAAAGAATTATCATTTGAAAGACCTGTAGATGGTGAAATAATAAAAGCATATGCTAAAGATAATTTAGTATATTCAGAAACTTTACAAGAATGGACTACACATTTTGGAATAGATATTAAAGCTGATAAAACAACTGTTATAAAAGCAGCAGAAGCAGGTACTATAAAAACTATTAAAAATGATCCAAGATATGGATTAACTATTATTATAGAACATGATGATGGTTATCAGACAGTTTATGCTAATCTTTTAAGTTCTGAATTTGTAATTGAAGGTGAAAAAGTAGATAAAGGTCAAAGTATAGGGACTGTTGGAAATACAGCTACATTTGAAATTGCAGATGAGCCACATCTTCATTTTGAAATATTGAAAGATGGAGTACAAATTGATCCAACAACTGTTATGAAATAGACAAATAGTACAGTAACAAATACAGAGGAAGTTTACAAACCTCCTCTGTATTTGTTTATGTAGTTACTTGTAAAGCAACATTAACTTCGCTTGGACACAATCCTTTCCAGAAAAACACACAATTTTCTGCTTTTGTGGATTAAGGATAATAGATATAAAGTCACTAAATCTATCTACAAAATCCTCATGGTTTTTGGTATCATTAGTGCTAAATCTAAAATCCGTCTCTCCAGGATGACTGTGTGCAAAGCCAAGAAACTGAACATTTCCGAATGAGTCCTGATATATAGGGTCAGAAGAGGAAGAATTTTCATTAATAATTGAAATTTCATCCATAATTTGACTAATACAGAATTCATTCAAAACAGCCATATTGCCAGCACGATTGTACAACGTTACTGGGATAATATATTTGACTAAGGAAATGTCCGAAAATCGATTTCCAATAAGAGCAACTAGCTGTTCGTACAAGTTACTAGGATGTTTTTCTCCATAATGAAAAATAGAGAATAAATCTTTTGTAGCTTGTGGTGTAAATAGTACAGTTCGGGATGCTTTCCTATTAGCAGGTTTTATTGTAAGATGTTTCATTACTCCATTCTTGGAGGATAACAATGAAATAATATCATCAAATGATACATCTTGAATCTTGTCTGCTAATAGCATTGGTGTACTACTGAAAAGATCTTTGTAGCAAAACTGGGGGACACCTCTTTCAAAGTCAAAGGTATGGAAACTATCGCCTTTGCAATATTTCCAATATTTACACCCGCCACATTGCTCAGATTTTGTTCTATCAGGATTTCTATAAAATTGGAATCCGGTATTCCATATTTTGCAAAAATCGTCTTCAAGAACATTTCCTTGTATTAGTTCTTTCCTTCTTGGGATGTTTGGACAACCAAAAATATCACCATTCGAAAGAACAGAAGCAATATGTATACCAGTTTCGCAAGTAAACTTTTTACCAGTTGGATCTGGAGTAATATCAGTATTACCAAAATAATGAGTACAACTCCATACTACTTGTAGAGGACCTTCTTGATGTTTTTTCATAAAGTCAAAAAGGAACAAATAATCTTCTTGACTTAACATCAATTCCTCATTATCTTTGGCTCTACCAATAGGATCAATTCCGCTAATCCTAAGAGAATCAATTCCCAACATAGTCAGTAACCGATAAACTTCTGGTAGCTCAGAGATGTTCTTTTTGGTTGCAATAAACGTAACCTGAATATGTTCAACAAAATTAGCTTTTTTTAGCTTTTCAATAGCTAAAATAATTTTATCGAACGAACCAGGCACATGCCTAAACTCTTCATGAGTTTTTTTCATACCATCAAGACTAATGGTAATTGTAGACATATGAGTTTCTCGCATTTTACTAATAACATCATCTGTTATTAGCATACCATTAGTTACTAGCCCCCACTTAAAGCCGAGTTTATCTGCATAGCTAGTAATGTCAAACAAATCTCGTCTAATAAGAGGTTCGCCTCCGGTAATGTTGAGCATAATTGTTTTTGTTCCAAAATTCTTAGCTACATCGCTAAGCACTCTTTGGAAAACATCAGCGGAAAGCTCATCTTTTTTGATGGCTGTACACCTGCTACCACAATGGTCACAAAGAGCATTGCACCTACTAGTAACTTCAAAAAATAGTGTATGTAAAGGATATTTGTTCATATAAACCTCTGTTTCTTATTAACTATTAATGAAGCCAGTTGTAGTTATGCTATCTTCATCTGAATAAACTTCGGCATTGTTAATAGCATCTGCAACGCTCTGAGCCATTGGACAGCCATATAGAACGCGACCTCCTCCATAGCCAAAACCACTAGAATTTTTGTAAACAGTTCGGTATTCAATCTTAGGAAGTGGTTCTACACCAGGAATAATATAAAGCCGAGAACCTTCTTTAATCCCCAGTTCAGTAATTGAACGATATTCAGGAAGACAAATTTCTTTTTCCCTCCTAGTACCATCGTCAGAAAGAATATACACACTGGTTGTAAGGTAAGCCTCCATATAAGAAGAAATGTATCCCAAGTCTCTGAGCAGAGCTTTGAGCTGAATTTCGTCAATATCAGTTGGGATTTTTACAGAATCTACGTTAGTTCGAAGATGTACTTTTACATTGATGAACTCTTTGTTGGACATGATAGTTCCCTTCTAATAGTTAGTGTTAATTTACTAAAAAACTACCCTCCTTTTAGGAAAATCGTGAGTATTGCTATAAAAGCAATATCTCTATTCTACATTAACTTGCATTTGCAAGTTTCACATGCATTATATAACGATGTTTATGTAAAGTCAATGCTTTTTTCTGATTTTTAAAATTATTCAAGAAATTTCTAAAAAAATCTCGAAAAAATGTTTGACATTCTTTTGTTTGTATGATATTATAGATGTAGATTTTTAATGGGAGTGATTTAAATGGAAAAAAACAATAAAGAAGAACTAAACGGAAGAGAAAAATCAATATTAAAATTTGTAGAAAGACAAATAATGACTGAAGGATATCCACCATCAGTAAGAGAAATAGGAAAAGCAGTAGGATTAAATTCAACAGCAACAGTACATGGATATTTAAAAAGACTAGAAGAAAAAGGTTACATTAAAAGACAAGACAAAAAAGGTAGAACAATGAGATTGCTTAAAGGTGGAGCAGGAGAAGAAAAACAAACATCAAGTAAAAACTTCTATTTACAAAAAGAAATGGTAGAAGTGCCAATAATAGGAAAAATAACAGCGGGAGAACCAATTTTAGCAGTAGAAAATGTAACAGATACTTTTCCAATTCCAATAGATTTTGTTGGTAATTCAGAAAGTTTTATGCTAACAGTAAGAGGAGAGAGTATGATAGAAGCTGGAATTTTAGATGGAGACTATATATTAGTTAAAAGACAAAATACAGCAAACAATGGAGAAATAGTAGTTGCATTAATAGGAGACGAAGCAACTGTTAAAACATTTTATAAAGAAAAAGATCATATTAGATTACAACCAGAAAATAGTACAATGGATCCAATTATTGTGCCTAATTGTGAAATACTTGGAAAAGTTGCTGGAGTATTTAGAAAAATGTAAATTTTTTGTGAACAATTATTAATTAATATTGACAAAATGACACCATGTCACATATAATGATATGGTGTTATAAATATGTGTAGAAGGAGGATAAAAATGCTAAAAATATTAAAAAACTTAAAGAAATCTTTTTGGTCAGTAGTAGTGATAATAATATTATTAGTAGTACAAGCACAGGCTGATTTAAGATTACCAGATTTTACATCAAGAATTGTAAATATAGGCATACAATCAGGTGGGATAGAAAACGCAGTGCCTGAAATAATTAGCAAAGAAGATATGGATAATATTTTAATTTTTTCAAACGAAGGTGAAAAAATTTTAGAAAATTATTCATTAATAGGAAACAACGTTTCAAAAGAACAACAGAAAATAATCGATGATTATTTAGGAAAAGACTATGAAATAGAAAACGATACAATTTATGTATTAAATAATATTGATAATGAAAAAGAAGAAGAATTATCTGAAATTTTTTCAGAACCATTAATGGAATATAGTGTAATAACAAATGAACAAACAGAAAGTGAAATTAAAAATGAACTTATGTCGAAAGTTCCGGAAGCACAAAAACAAGTAATAGAAGATATGAGTGTATTAGAAATATTAAAAACAATGCCTGAAGAACAAAGAAATACAATGCTTTCTGAGTTTACAAAGCAAGTAGATAATATGGAAAGTTCAATAAAAGAACAAGCAGGAGTTGCAGAAGTTAAAAATTTATATTCCAATTTAGGCGTTGACACTGATAAACTTCAAAACAATTATATATTATTCCAAGGATTACAAATGCTTGGAGTTGCATTAATTAGCATGATTTCTGCAATAACAATTATGTTGTTATCAGCAAGGGTAGCTGCTAAACTTGGTAAAACTTTAAGAGAAAAAGTATTTAAAAAGGTTCTTAGCTTTTCAACAGGAGAACTAAATGAATTTTCAACAGCATCACTTATTACTCGTAGTACAAATGACATACAACAAATACAAATGCTTATTGCAATTTTATTTAGAGTAGTTGTATATGCACCAATTATTGGTATAGGAGGTTTTACAAAAGTATTAACAACAAGTGATAGTTCAATGGCTTGGATAATTGGAGTTGCAATACTTGCAGTATTATTTATTGTACTTACATTATTTATTGTTGCTATGCCTAAATTTAAAAAATTACAAGAACTAACAGATAAATTAAACTTAGTATCAAGAGAAATCTTAAGTGGTATGCAAGTAATTAGAGCTTTTAATAAAGAGAAAAAAGAAGAAAAAAGATTTGAAAAAGCAAATAATAATTTAATGAAAACTAATGTATTTGTTAATCGTACAATGTCTATGATGATGCCACTTTTGATGTTTGTTATGAATTCTATTATGATACTTATTATATGGGCAGGAGGACATAATGTAGATCAAGGTATTATGCAAGTTGGAGATATGATGGCATTTATCCAATATACAATGCAAATAGTTATGGCATTTTTAATGATATCTATGATATCAATAATGCTTCCTAGAGCTTCAGTATCAGCAAAACGTATAAACGAGGTATTAGAAACAGAGCCTAGTATAAAAGATAAACCAGAAAGAGAACTAAAGAAATTTGATGAAAATAAAAAAGGATTAGTAGAATTTAAAAATGTATCATTTAGATATCCAGATGCAGATACAGAAATATTAGAAGATATAAACTTTACAGCAAAACCTGGAGAAACAACAGCTATAATAGGTAGTACTGGAAGTGGAAAATCTACAATAGTGAATTTGCTTCCAAGATTTTATGATGTTACAGGAGGAGAACTTTTAATAGATGGTGTAAATGTAAAAGATGTATCACAAAAAGATTTAAGAGATATAATAGGATTTGTACCTCAAAAAGGACTATTATTTTCAGGGACAATAGAATCAAATATAAAATATTCAGATGATAATATGGATGATGAAAAAATGTACGAAGCAGCACGAATTGCACAAGCTACTGAATTTATAGAAACAAAGGAAAAGAAATATAAAGATCCAATTTCGCAAGGTGGGGGAAATGTTTCAGGAGGACAAAGACAACGTATATCAATTGCAAGAGCACTTGCAAAAGACCCAGAAATATTTGTATTTGATGATAGCTTTTCAGCATTAGATTTAAAAACAGATGCAACTTTAAGAGAAGCTCTATCAGAAAAAACACATGATAAAACAGTAATAATTGTAGCACAAAGAATTAGTACAATTTTAAATGCAGATCAAATAATTGTATTAGAAGAAGGAAAAGTAGTAGGAAAAGGAACACATGATGAACTTATGAAAAACAGCGAAACATATAGACAAATAGCTCTATCACAATTGTCAGAAGAAGAATTGAATGGGAAAGGAGGTAATTAGTATGCCAGGACCAATGGGAAGAGGACCGGTTGTTGCACCACCTGTTAAGGACTTTAAGAAAACAACCATGAAATTAATTAGGGATTACTTAGCAAAATATAAAATAGCATTAATCGTAGTTATGATTTTTGCAATTGGAAGTACAATTTTTACAATTGTAGGTCCAAAAATACTTGGAAATGCTACAACGGAAATTTTTAACGGGATAGTAAGTAAAATATCTGGAGGTTCTGGAGTAGATTTTGGAAAAGTAGGAACGATTTTGCTTACATTACTTGGTTTATACTTATTAAGTGCAATATTCTCATTTGTACAAGGTTTTACAATGACAGGAGTATCACAGAAACTAACATATAAACTAAGAAATGATATTATAACTAAAATAAATAAATTACCAATGAAATATTTTGATACAAAAACACATGGTGAAGTATTATCAATTATAACAAATGATATAGATACATTGAGTATGAATTTGAATCAAAGTGTAACACAAATAATTACCTCTATTTGTACAATTATTGGAATACTTATTATGATGATTTCAATAAGTGTACAAATGACAATAATTTCTTTAATAATACTTCCAATTGCGGGAGTGTTAGTAAAAATTATTGTAAGTAAGTCACAAAAATATTTTAAAGCTCAACAAGATTATTTGGGACATGTAAATGGTCAAGTTGAAGAAATTTATGGAGGTTTAAATGTTGTAAAAGTATTTAATGCTGAAGAAAAAGTAAATAAAGAATTTGAAAAAGCTAATGATACTTTATATCATTCTGCTTGGAAATCTCAATTCTTATCTGGTTTAATACATCCAGTTATGAACTTTATTGGAAATATTGGTTATGTAGGAGTTGCAGTAGCTGGTGGATATTTAGCGATTAACGGAACAATTACAGTTGGTAATATCCAAAGTTTTATACAATATAATAGGCAATTTGTACAACCAATAAATCAAATAGCGCAAATCTCAAGTATGCTGCAATCAATGGTTGCAGCAGCAGAAAGAATATTTGAGTTTTTAGAGGAAGATGAAGAGATTGAAACAGCAAAAGGAGAAATAGATACTGAAAAATTACAAGGAAATATTGTATTTAATCATGTTAAGTTTGGTTATGATGAAAATAAAACGATTATAAATGATTTTAATTGTAGTGTGAAAAATGGACAAAAGATTGCAATTGTAGGTCCAACAGGTGCAGGAAAAACGACGATGGTAAAACTTTTGATGAGATTTTATGATGTAAATAGTGGTGAAATTTTAATAGATGGACATAATATAAAAGATTTTGAGAGAGGTAAACTTCGTCAAATGTTTGGTATGGTTCTTCAAGATACATGGCTTTTTGGAGGAACTGTAAAAGATAATATTAAATATGGAAAAGAAGATGCAACAGATGATGAAGTAATAAGAGCAGCAAAAGCAGCGCATGTACATCATTTTATAAAGACTTTGCCTAATGCTTATAATTCTGTTTTAAATGAAGAATCAAGCAATGTATCAGCAGGACAAAAACAATTACTTACTATTGCAAGAGTAATATTAGCAGATCCTAAAATATTAATATTAGATGAAGCAACATCTTCTATTGATACAAGAACTGAAATACAAATACAAGATGCAATGGATAATTTAATGAAAGGTAGAACAAGTTTTATCATAGCACATAGATTATCAACTATTAAAAATGCAGACCTAATTTTAGTCATGAACCATGGAGATATTGTAGAGCAAGGAAAACATGAAGAATTACTTGCAAAAGAAGATGGATTTTATAAAAATTTATATAATTCTCAATTTGAAACTGAAGAAGAGCAGTAAAATATAATTAATAAAGTATATGTTATTAATACATATGCTTTATTTTTTGTTAAATACTATTTTTAAATTGACAAATAATATATGTTCGATAAAATTACCAAAAAGATGTGATATTATGAAAAATTTCGAAGTCTTAGATACAAGAATAAACTATTATAACGAAGGTAATGAAGATTATATATCTTTAACAGATATGCTAAAATTAAAGGATAGTGAATTCTTTATTTCAGATTGGTTGAGAAATAGAAATACAGTTGAATTTTTGGGAATATGGGAAGAATTGTATAATCCTAATTTTAATTATGGCGAATTCGCCATAATTAAAAGTCAAGCAGGTTTAAATAGTTACCAAATAAGTGTTAAAGAGTGGTCAAATAAAACAAATGCAGTTGGAATACTTGCGAAAACAGGAAGATATGGGGGAACTTATGCACATAAGGATATAGCCTTTGAGTTTGGAATGTGGATTAGCTCAAAATTTTAAATATAACTTTTGCCATGATATTCCCTCCCTTTTTATATGCTCATATAACATTTTTCTTTTATAAATTTCTTTATTTTATTTTCATCTTTTCCTTCATAGTATGGAATTAGTAAATCTTTAAATTCTTGTGTTAATTCTACTGGAATTGCTATAATCCCTTTTCCTTTTGAAATTAAATAATGGTTACTATATATTACAGCTGTTCTTTTATTTCCATCTATAAATACTTGTTTTTTCATTGTGTATAATAAAAGTTCGATTGCTCTATCTATATCATTCAGTTCCTTACTAAAAATTTCTTCTAATTCTTCTTTTATTACACTTTCAATAGGCAAATCTGGTTTCCATGTTGTTCCACCTATTGTTACCGGTGTATTTCTTACTTTACCTGCTGTATAATAAAATCCTTCTTCTACCATTTTGTTTATTTCGCATAATGAAGCAAAATTATGTTATAACACAAATTTTAAAAAATGTGAAACTTTTTTTGCATCTTTTTAAAAATTTGTTTCACATTTTTTGAATCTATGTTTTTTTAATTCTTTTCACTGATTCTGTATCAATAAGGTGTGTTTTTAAATACTTTTGATACAAAATTAATAACAATATGTATTTTTAAGAGTATCAATATTTTTCAAAAATTGGTGCTAACAACAAAGCTTATGTGGAGATAGTAGGTTACGAGGTCTATGAAGCTAATGTGTTTTTCTATCTTATTTTAGTTTTTCTTTTATTTCATTTTGTTTTGTTATATTTATTATCTATTTTTAGGATTAACATATAAAGTATTATAATTTGTATAAATAACCATACCAGGTTTAGCGTTTTTAGGTTTTTTAACAAATTTAACAAGGCAAGTATCAACAGGCACATTGGAAGAGAATTTTGCTTTACTATGGAAAGCTGTTATTTCAGCACATTTAGTAAGAATATCGTAAGAAGGTTTTTGATTTTGTAAGAAAAGCACAGCATGACTCCCATGAATATCTTTAGTGTGAAACCATATATCATTCTTGTTTGCAAATTTAAGTGTTAAAAAATCATTTTCTTTATTATTTCTTCCAACTAATAGAGTAAAATTATCTATTTTATATTTTAAAGGATTAAAACTCACATTTTTATTTTTAGTAAGGTTAGATTTTTTAACCTTATTTTGTTTCTTACTCTTTAAATTTTTAGTCTTCTCTTTAAAAATATCATTTTCAGAAATCTCATCTAAAATCTCAGCAATTTCTTCTATAGAATTTGCAGATTCTAACTCATAAACGACACTTTCAATATAATCAAGTTCTTCAATAGTTTCTTTTTTTTGCATACTTACAATTTCTAAAGCATTTTTAAGTTTACTATATTTTTTAAAATACCTTTTAGCATTAACAGAAGGTAGATATTTTTTATCTAAAGGAATGGTAATCTTTTTATTATTATCATAATAATTCTCAAGCTCAATGCTACTTAAATTTTCATTAGGAATTTTGTAAAGATTAGCAGTAATAAGCTCGCCGTAAAGTCTGTAGATATCCATGTTTTTACAACTTTCAAGTTTATCATCAATATTTTTTAATCTTTTATTATATTTTTTTAATGTAGATAAAATCAATTTAAGTACATTATTTCTATTAATTTTTAATTCTTCACTTGTTTCTTTGTTATAATAAAAATCATCAATAGCAAAATTAACAGAAAAATTATCATTATTATCATCATAAGGAACAAGAAAATAATCATTATCACTTTGTTCAATTTTTAGTTTTAATGAATTAGTTCTATTAATAATATCATTTAAAAAGTTATATGTATCATAAGGAGTATTTAAATCAAATTTTTCTATAATAAAAGAAATATAATTTTTACTAATACCATTATAATTATCACTAATAATCTTAGGGTATAAACTTATATCTTTATTTGTTAAAATATTTTCAAAATCTTCTAAAGTAGTAGCTAAAAAATCTTTCTTAGAAATTTTAGGATATTCATATTTGATATGAGGAATAACAATATGAGTTGCACTTTCATTATTAATATGTCTCATACTATCAATAACAATATTTTGGTCATCAATAAGAATAATATTACAATGTTTTCCCATAAGCTCAATTATAAGTTTTTTAGAAATAATATCATCTATATCATCAAAACCTTCAAACTCAATAGTTACAATTCTTTCTAAAGAATTAGTAATAACATTTTTAATCCTTAAACCAAGTAAATGTTTTCTTAAAACCATACAAAAATTAGGTGCAACTTTAGGATTTTTTTTAACATGTGTTGTTAAATTAAGTCTATAATATGTAGGATTAATACAAATATTTAAAGCATAATTTAAGCCATCCAAGTAGAAGCCTAAAATTATAGTATTAGAATTAGGCTGAAATACTTTATCAATTCTAGCTCCAGAAAGTAAATTAAGTTCTGAAGAAATTGTTTTTGTAATAATACCATCAAAAGCCATTTAAAACCTCTCCTTTAAAATTTTTTTAACAATAATTAGTATATCACAAAAATAAAGAAAAATCTATTGATAAAAATAGATAACATATTATATAATGTAGAAAAAAGTTTAGAGGTAATAATGGAAAAATTAGAAAATTTATCAATTGAAGAAAAAATAGGTCAAATGCTAATGGTTGGAATTGGAAACCCAGTTCATATAGAAAATGTAAAAAAACTAATTCTAAAATATAAAATAGGTGGAGTTCTTTTATATAAACAAGACTATAAAGATTATAAAGAATTAAACAAAGTAGTAAATGAATTAAGAAAATTAGGAAATGAACTTAAAATACCACTATTTATAGCAATAGACCAAGAAGGTGGAAGGGTAAATAGAATGCCTTCCGATTTTGAAAATTTGCCATCTGCAAGTGATTTATCAAAAGCAGGGTTAGTAGAAGAAGCAAGTAAAATAACAGGTGAGTTACTAAGAAAAACTGGGTTTAACTTTAATTTTGCACCAGTACTTGATATAAAAAGATTTAAAGAAAACCATGCAATAGGAGATAGAGCATTTAGCGAAAATGTAGATGAAGTTTGTAAAAGTGGGGTAATCTACATAAATGAGATGAGAGAAAATAATGTAGTACCAGTAATAAAGCATTATCCAGGTCATGGAGCAACAAAAAAAGATTCACATATCACTCTTCCTGTAATAGAAGAAGCAAATGAAAAATTAGAAAAAGAAGATATAATACCATTTAAAAAAGCAATAGAAAATGGAGCAGATATATTACTTGTAGGTCACTTGAGAATAAAGCATGTAACACATGGGTATCCGACATCTATGTCAAAAAGTTTTGTTAGAAAATATATAAGAAAAAAATTAAAATTTAATGGAGTTATAATAACAGATGATATAAGAATGAAAGCAGTTAGAATTTTATATGGAAGAAAAAGAGCACTAAAAAAAGCACTTAATGCTGGAAATGATATTGTTTTATTTAAATATAAACCTAAAGATGAAAAAATATTAGATAAAATAATAAAAAGTGGAAAAATAAAACCATATAAAATAGATAAAAGTGTAAGAAGAATATTAAAATTAAAAGAAAAATATAAAATTGAAAATGAAAAAATACCATATTTAGAAAATTTACCAGATGAGATAAATATAAGAATTAAAAAAGTAAAAGATAAAATTAAGGGGAATGAAAATGAAAAAAATTAAAAAAGTAATAATTAGTTTAATATTTTTACTATTATTTATAATACTAGGAAATAAATCTGATGCGGCATCTAATTTATATCTAAATAATTTAAAATTTAATACAAAAATTTTAGAAAATGGAGATATGGAAGTTACTGAAACTTGGAATATCAACATAAAAGACACAAATACATTATTTAAAACTTTTAAAACTGACGAAAAAAAGTATACAGGAATTAAGGATGTAAAAGTAGAAGAAATAACAAATGGAATAAACAAAGATTTTACTGAAACTTCAAAACTAATGTATCATGTAACAAAAGATTGTTATTATGGTCTAATTAATAATGATAATAATTTTGAGATTGCGTGGGGAGTAGGATTAGATGATGGAAGTGATACAAGAGTTTATGAAATCTCATATTTAGTAGAAGGAGCCGTAAGTAGTTATTCAGATTATAATGAGCTTTATTGGCAATTTGTAGGTGAAGATTTTGAAATAGATGCAAAAAATATTGTAGGAACAATAACATTACCATCTAAAGTAGAAAACAAAGATGAATTACGCGTATGGGGACATACACAAGGTTTAAATGGAGAAATATATGCAACAGATTTAGATAAAATAGAATTTACAATTAATAATTTTAAATCAGGTGTATATGTAGAAATAAGAACTTTATTTCCAAAATATGTTTTAAATAACAATATTACAAGGACATATAATTATTCCATATTAAACACCGTTTTAGAAGAAGAGAAAGTATGGGCAGAAGAAGCAAATAGGTTAAGAGACCAGAAAAAATTATATGAAATAGGTGTGTACATAGCTGTAGCATTAATTTCTATTTTACTATTTTTAAATATAATAAGAAAAATAAAAGTAATAAGAAATAGAAAAATAAATAAGCCAACTGAAGATATAATCTATTTTAGAGAAACACCGAGAAAAGATGCATCACCTGGAGAAGCTATATACTTGCTAAGAAAGACAAAAACAGACATACAGCCAAATGATATTGGTAAAATATTTTCAGCAACATTGTTAAAATTTGCATTAGAAAAGTACATAGAAATAGAAGTTCAAAACAATGGACATAAAAAAGAAGATATATATATTAATTTGTTAAATCAAGATGGATTAACAAATTTAGAAAATAAAGATGAAAAAACAATTGGAAAATTTTTAATATCTGCATTTGAAAAAAATAAAACTACAAAAATAACAGTTAAAGAATTAGAAGGTTTTATTAAAAAAACATCATCAGTAAAATTATTAAATATGCAAGAAGATATAAGAAATAGTGTTAAAGATAAGTTAATAGATATTAAATTAATAGATGAAAAAAATAAAAAACAATATGAAAAAGAGTCTATAGAGCAAGTATTTTCAGTTGTTGCAACTTTTGTATTTGGAATGCTTGTATTTATGCTTACAATGGAAGTTATAGGGAAAATTGCAATTTCACTTATTCCTATTGTAATGGCAATTATAAATATTGTAGTTACAGGAATTGCTTTATACAAGATTAATGTATTTACAAAAGAAGGATTAAATGAATGTGAAAAGTGGAAAGGGCTTAAAAAATATATGGAGGAATTTTCTTTACTTAATGAAAAAGAAATACCAGAAATTGCAATATGGGAAGAGTTTTTAGTTTATGCAACAGCATTTGGAATAGCAGATAAAGTATTAAAACAATTAAAGATAGTTTATCCAGATATAGATAATAATATAAATATTAGTACATATCCATATATGTATTTAATGATACATACAGATTTTTCAAATAGCTTTTCAAATGCAATCAGTAGTTCGATGTCATCGGCGTATTCGTCTACTTCTGGAGGTGGAGGCGGATTCTCTGGTGGCGGTCGGAGGTGGCCGGTGGCCGGAGGCGGTGGAGGAGGAAGATAAATTCTCCTTGCCTAAAAATATATAAAATTAATTTTGTGGTTTAGAAAGGATTTGTATTATGGAAGAAGAAAGAATTAAAGCTATATATGAAATATTAGATAATATTAAAGTTACTGAAAAAAATAAAAAAATAATAGATGAGATAAAAGATGAATTATTAAATAAAGATTATATGGCTGCATATAAAAAAATAGATGAATTAAAAAATTCACAAGATAATGAAGAAGAGGAAAAACTTGTAGAGGAAAAAAATGAGGATACAGGGATTTATCCAGAAGAATTAAGTGATATTGATTTAGAACGTATATTTGTAGGTGAGTTATTAAATGATCCTAAACTTATTGTTAAATATTATTTCCCGTTTGAGGAATGTTATTTTGAAGACCAAGATGCTTTAAATGTCTATAAAAGTGTAATATTTACTGAAGGTGGGGCATATAGCTCAGAAGATGCAAAAAGAGGTTTTAATTTTGCAAAAGATAATGAAGAAGTGTATAGGTTTAAAGTAGATTTAAAAAATGCAGTAAAAGATGAAGACTACGATGTAGAAAAAATATATATTGCATTAAGAAAATTATTTGCATTAAGAAAAAGTTATTTAGCAATTCCAATTAAAAGTATTCAAGATAGAGTTGTTGAAATTACTAAATATACTCTTTATGATAAAATGTCAGTTGAAGAAGTAAAAAGTGCAATTGAGCAAGTTAATGCAACAGAAAAATTTAAAAGAGCAGTTTTAAATGAGAATTTGACAAGATTTTTGGAAGCGGGAGATAATAATTTAAGAAATGGTTTACCATTACCTTTTCCAATCCTTACAAGTGTATTTAAAGGAATAAGAAAAGGAGAAACTATGGCTTTTGCTATGCCTTCAAATGCTGGTAAAAGTAGATTTACAATGGATGTTGCAGCACATGTTGCATTAGTTCATAAAAAGAAGGTATTAGTAATTTCAAATGAAATGTCAGAAGAAAAAATGAAACTATGCTTAATTACAACAATTATAAACAATAAAGCAATTCAAAATTTACATGGTGTTCATTTAAGCAAAACAGAAGGAGAATTATTAGAGTTTAAATTTAGAGCAGATAATCCAAAAGAAGTAGAGACAGATGAAGAAGGTTTTATATTAAGAAAGCCAAAGGAAAAACAAGCAGATTTTGTAAAAAGGTTAGAAAAAGAATCAGAAGAATTTAGAAAAACAATTGAAATTACTAATTGGGCAAATAAGGAAATGAAAAATGCAATTTATTTTATAAATATTACAGACCATACAAATGATGAATTACAAAAAGTAATTATGAATTATTATTATAAAGAACAAATAGAATATGTATTTTACGATACTCTAAAAACAGATACAGCCAATATAGGTATTGGAGAAGAGTTAAAGAAAACAGCAACAATTCTTTCAAATTTAGCACAAAACTTTAATTTATATATATGTTCTACATTACAATTAGCAGAGAGCAAGACATTACCAGTAAATTTAGATGTAAATGATTTAGCAGTAAGTAGAACTGTAAAAGAGGTTTTAGATACACTTTGTTTAATGAAACAAATAAATAAGGATAATCTAAAAAATTATGAATATTCCTTAAATGAAGTAGATACGAAATTTTTTGATTTAAAAGAATTTGAAAATCCTGATGTTAGATATTATGCATGTGTAGTAGATAAAAATAGAGCAGGTGCTAAACCTAAATTATTGTTTAGATTAAATTTAGCATATAATGTATGGGAGGAGCTTCGGATATTTACGTCTAAAGCAAAACATGGAAAATTAGAATAGATGGAAAAAAATATTATGAAAATAGAAATGGAAATATATGTAGATGGTTAAAAAAACAAATAAATAGAAGAATAGAAGTAAATGATAATATGAGTTTAAAATCTTTTTGTGAACATGTAATTGTTTCGCTAAATGGGAATTGTAAGCATTTATATCAATTATTGTTAAATGAAGAACATGCCTATTTAAGTAATGGATGTAATATAAAAGATGAAAAAAATGAGGAAATCATGAGTAATAAGAAATTATCAGATTTAGAACTGAAAAATAATGATTATCTTCTGTTAAATTATGATTTTACATCTGATTGGGATTTTTATATTAATATAACTGATATAAGAAAAGGAAACTATGAAAAAGATTTTAGGGTTGTAAGTGGTTTAGGTGTTGGAATATTAGAAAATTGTGGAGGAAGTTGTTTTTTAAAAGAGATTTTAAAATTAAAAGTAGATGAGAATAATAGCAAGTATTATAAAAGACAATTTCCTGGTATAATAGAATTCAAAGAAGATAAATTTGATATAAATACTATAAATGAAAAGATAGAAGAAGGTATAGAAAGATATTATAGCTATTTACAGCCAAAAAGCTATGAGATAAATGTTTCTTTAGAAGGATTTACTAAAGAAATAAAGAGAAAAGTATTAGTAGACAGCAATGTGAATTTAGATACTTTCACAAGGTGTGTAATTACTTCAATGAACGGTGATTTAACTCATTTATATGGACTTAAAAAAGGAAAAGACTATATTGATGATGAAGTTTTAAATGAGCAAGATTTAAATTATTTAGAATTACAAAAGGCTCAAAAATTAAAAATAGTATATGATTGGGGAGATAGTTGGACATTTAATTTGAGAGTTTCTAAAGTTATTGATGGATATGGAGAAGAAAAGAAGTTTAAAGTTTTATCTGGAAAAGGATATGGTATTATAGATGATTGTGGAGGCGTATGGGGATTATCAGAAATATTTGAAGGAAAAAATAAATCTTGGGGAGAATATGATATGTATTATGCACAAAAAGTCCTTTGAAAAAGTGTAGATAAAAACTAAAAAGTCATTTGAATTTTTGTAATAATTATGATACAATATACATATAATGAATATGGAGGGAAGTATATGTATCGTGAAAAAATAAAAGAATTGGAAGAATGGAAAAATTCTAAAGACAGAATGCCATTAATAATAAGAGGTGCTAGACAAGTTGGAAAAACATGGATAATGAAAGAATTTGGTAAAGATAATTATAAAAAAGTAGCATATATAAATTTTGATGGAAATAAAAGAATGGAAGAATTATTTGAACCAGATTTTGATATAGATAGAATAATACAAGGTTTAAGGATAGAAACAAAAGTAGATATTGATGCAAAAGACACATTGCTAATTTTTGACGAAGTCCAAGAGGTGCCAAAAGCCATTGCATCACTTAAATACTTTTGTGAAAATGCAAGAGAATATCATATAATAGCAGCTGGTTCACTTTTAGGTGTTGCATTACATGAAGGAACATCGTTCCCAGTAGGAAAGGTGGATTTTATGTATTTGTATCCACTAAATTTCAAAGAATTTTTACTTGCATTAGGAGAAGAACAATTAGTAGAAATATTAAATAAAAAAGATTGGAATTTAATAAGTGTTTTTAGAGATAAATTAATTTTATATTTAAGAGAATATTATTTTATTGGTGGTATGCCATCAGTTATAAATAAATATTTAGAAACTAAGAATTTTAGAAAAGTAAGAGAAACACAATTAAGGTTGCTAAACTCATATGAAGAAGATTTTTCCAAACATGCACCAAGTGAAATCGTACCAAGACTGAAAATGTTATGGAATAGTATTCCAGCACAACTTGCAAAAGAAAATAAAAAATTTATTTATGGACTAATTAAAGAAGGAGCAAGAGCAAAAGATTATGAATTAGCATTATCATGGCTAATTGATTGCGGATTAATATATAAAGTAGATAGAGTAAATAAACCTAATCTTCCACTTATAGCTTATCAAGACACAAGTGCATTTAAACTTTTTATTCTTGATGTCGGAATTTTAGGAGCGATGACAAGAATTGACGAGAGAGTATTGTTAGAAGGAAATAAAATTTTTACAGAATTTAAAGGGGCATTTACTGAGCAATTTGTTTTGACAGAGTTAAAATCAAATAAAGATATTCCAATATATTATTGGAGTGCTAAAAGGGCTACAGCAGAAATCGACTTTGTAATACAGTTAGGTATAGATATTATACCAATAGAAGTAAAATCAGAAGAAAATTTACAAGCAAAAAGTTTAAAAACTTTTGTAGAAAAATATAAAACAACTAAAAATATTAGAACATCAATGTCAAATTACAGAAAAGAAGAAAGTCTTATAAATATACCATTATATTGCATTGGAAACATAGAAAAAATAGTAGATTAGAAAGTAATAAGGGAGAAAGAATGGCAAAATTTTATTTAATTAGACATGGTAAATCAGATTATACATATGGAGATACTCATGGATTTATAGGTCAAGGACATGATTTAGCACCATTAAAAGAAGAAAGGATAGATGAGGTTATAAAGACATCAAAAGATATCAGATTAAAAAATGCACAAATTATTGTGTCTTCACCATATACAAGAGCATTACAAACAGCAAGTATAATATCTAAGGAAACAGGACTTGATATTGTAGTTGAGCCAGATATAAGAGAATGGCAACCAGATCTTACATATCAATACAAAAATGGTGAAGAGATGCAGGAATATTATAATGATTATATTAAAAATCATGGAGTATATCCAATTAACGAAAAAAGAAATTGGGAAACAAAGGAACAATTAAGAAATAGAGTTATGTCTGTTATTAATAAATATAAAGAAAATTATGATACAGTAATTATTGTTGCACACAAAATGGCTTTTCAATCTATTTGTGATTGTGGAGATATGAAACCAGCAGAAATTTTTGAATATGGTTTTTAAATTAAATTTTAGTGGATAGTTATACAAAGAATAGGAAAAGATAGATGATATGAACATTTTATAAGTGGCATAGAAAAAAATAAAAGTAAATTAACAAAAAAGAACTTCTTTCATAATATATATAAATGAAAGGAGTTTATTTTTATGAGTTATGAATTATTAGAAAATGGAAATGTGAAAATAGGTGAAAAAGCACCAAATTTTGAAGCTAGTTCAACATGGGGAAAGATAAATTTAAAACAATATGAAGGAAAATGGCTTGTATTATTTTCACATCCAGGAGATTTTACCCCGGTAATATGCTAATCTTTGGGTGAATAAATAAAAATCCTGATATTGCTTATATTTTTATACTGGTATGGGGTTTATCGAAAGTTGAATAAAAATTGAACAAAATCGATTGTGGAGCGATTGATTGAGAAGAAAATTAATATTGTAGACAATTTGATATATGTCTATATTGTTGGTATTGTATGTGAATAAGAAACATGATAAAATATACTAAATATAATATAAAAATAGGAGTAAATTATGCAAAATTTTACAGAGTTATATAATAGTATAAAAAATCCGTTGTTTAATGGTGACTTATTAAGAAGATTACCAGATTATAGGAATAAAAATTTATATTTTGAGTTGATAAAACAAAATAGTAAAAACAAACATTTTAAATATGAATATGATTATAGAGAAAATCTGTATGCTTTATTATTTAATGTATGGAAAAATAATATATTATCATTAAGTAAACAGCAATTATTAGATTTAAAACAAAGAGGAAGTTATCAAGGTAATATATATGAATTATATGATTCTTTATCTCAACAGGATAAAAATGTAGATACATATGAAGAATTGCAGCAAGTATTTAATCGTTTTCCATTAGTAGAACAATATTGCTGGTATAATTATTTTAAAAATAATACAAGTTTTGTACATGTCTATTCAAGGGAATTACGTGCTAAGCAGGAAGATTATATGGATATAAAGCATAGATTATACATAAATCCAGAACCAAATGATACATATCGTTTATTGGGATTATTTACAATTGAAGCGTTAAAAGAAGAAATTCCTTTTTACTATAAATTTGATGACGGAATTGAAAAGAAAAGAGATGATACAATTGTAATGTATGCAAGTGATGAAAATTTATTGGCATATATAAATATCTTACAAAGTATTGGCAATAGATTTCCAAAATTAATATCTAGATGTAATAAGCCACCAATCCTTACTGGATATATAGATAATTGGATAGGATATGCTACAGAACCAACAGAAAGAATGAAAGAAAAGTATGGCTCATATAATAATATGGTTACAGAGCTATTAGAAGATGCTATAAATGAAGCATATAGTACTATAGAAAATAAAAGAACTGAAGAAAATCCATATAAAATCTTAAATGATATTATTAGCAGGAATGCTAGAAAATACGAACTAGATCCACATAAAATATGTTTTAATAGTAACATGAGAGAAAAAATGATTGAAGAACAAGAGAGATAGAAAGATAATGAAAAATATTATTCTAAAATTTTAAATAGAATTTTGATAAATATACTAAATAAAACAAGTAAGTCATAAAAATGATAAGAAATCAATTGATGAGCGATTGATTGGAAAGAAAATAAATATTGAAAGAATTTAAAGGAATATGGCTCCATATGAAGTATTAACAGATACAAAACTAAATGATAAAGAAAAAATTATATATTCTATGATTATACATTTAAGTAAAGAAAATGAATGTATAATGTCAAACGCATATATAAGTAAATTATTAGATATTACAAAAATACAAGCATCAAGAATAGTAAATTCATTGAAAAAGAAAGAATATATAAAAATTCAAATGATATATAAAGAAAATTCAAGAGAAATTGCTTTGAGAAAAATTACACCTATTAATAAATATGTTAATACAGATAAACAAATTTGTAATAATCCTATTAATAAAAATGTTAAAGATATACTAAATATTAATAAAATAAATTATAAGAAAATATCAATACATAAATCTCATAGGGATTATAATAATTTCGATTGGACAAGTTTATATGCTAATAATTTATTTATAGAAAAGACTTGAATAATAATTCGAACAGAGTTAATATCACAAACTAATTGGAGGTGATGTTAAATGGAAAAAGAAAATTATAACATGCTAGAAATAATATTTGAAGCAAGAGAAAGAGACTTAGCTCTCATTGATGAAAATGATAAAAAATTTATGAGTCAAGACAAAGCAAACAGAAGTAAAAAATCTAAACTTTTAAATGATGAATTAGACAAAATTCCATATAATCTTAATTGGTTAAAAGTTAGCATTAGAAAAGTAATAAAAGATTATATAGAAACAATTGATTATGAGAGTTATTATTTTTATAAAAAGTATTATTTTGCAGGATTAAGAGATGGAATTAATCTAAAGGAAGAACTTAAATAAAACCAAAAAACAAGTATAAAAATATAAATTTATACTTGTTTTTTCATAAAAAAGCGAGACGTACATCAGTCTACTCTGAAATTAAAGAGTAGACCGCTAAAAACTACGTTTTTAGGTAGTTACAGGGATCCGAGACGTCTCCCTGATCCTGCAAAACATATTGTATAAAACAAAAGCATTTTTATTCTTTCATTTCAAAATCCGAAATAGTATAACCTAATTCATTAAGTTTTGTATATAATTTACTAATAGGCATGCCTAAAATGTTATAATAATCTCCGATTATTTTATCAATAAAAATAGATGTTTTACCTGCTATAGAATATCCTGCTCTATTTAATAAATATTTTTCGTTTTCCACATACCAAGAAATGTCTTGAGTAGTAACATTTTTGAAATATACATCTGTAGTGTCACTAAAAGAAATTTCTTTATTTTTGTATAAATCCTTTATTGTTACTCCAGTAACAGCATAATTAACTTTTCCGCTCATTTTCTTTATGTTTTCAAAAGCTTCTTCTTTACTTTTTGGTTTTTTAAACTTTTTATTATCCATATATATAATAGAGTCAGCAGCAACAATTAGTGCTTTATCTTTGACTTGAGAAGCAACTGAGTTTGCTTTATCTTTTGACAAGTCAATTACGTACTGTTTGGGATCGGTAGAATCACTATGTTCTTCTACTTTGCTTGTTATTATTTCATATTTCCAACCAACCATATCAAAAATGTTTTTTCTTGTTTTTGAATTTGATGCTAAAATTAATTTCATTTTAAATTACCTCCAAATTTTTTTTATATTATATCATTTTTTTTACAATAGTCAATTTTAAATTTACATAACTATTAAAAAATAATGGAAAATATTGTATAATATTGTTGTTGGTAAAATTATTATGAAAAAGTTTTACTAATAAAAACTTTTTAAGGAGAGAGGCTATAAAACATTATAAGATTTTTCAGTTGCGAAAGGAGAAGTATCATGCAAAAAGGTAAAATTGTAACTTTGTCCGGAATTTCTGGAATAGGTAAATCCTTCTTAAAATCGTATATTCTGAAAAATAATAGAGATTTTCAATCTTTAATTTCAGTAACGACTCGGGGGAGACGCCAAAATGAAATAGACGGTGTCGACAAATTTTTCTACTCATTAGAAGAGTTCGAACAAGAAAATCATTCTGGAAGACTTTGTGTGGTTAATGAGGTGTTTGGAAATTGGTATGCATATAAAAAATCACAGATTCAATTATGTGATAAGGGTATCAACTTAATTACTGAATTGTTTTACAAAAATGTAAGTGAATTCAGATTAGAATTTAGTAATGTCTTAAGCGTTTATATTTTGCCAATTGATGTTGAAAGAACAAAGGCAGAATTAGAGGCAAGACACATGAGTCAGCAAGATTTGAACAAGCGTTTAAGGGACATAGATGACGAGCTGGAATTTTTTTATAACAATAAGGAATTATTCGATATTGTTATAGTAAATGATTACACTATTAAGTCATGCTTGTCATTGCAACAGTTAATTATGCAAAGTATAAGGAGATAAAAGATGTTCAAGGATAAAATTTATGGGATGTTGACATCAGAAACAAAACAGATTATTCAGGAATTTAGACAAGAGCCTCTGCGGAAAGTAGTTTATACATCTTTTGATGGTGATGATATGCATCATATGTTGGCAATTTGCAATAGAGTGCTGAAAAATAATATGATTGCATTAAATCCAGAGATGGCATTGGGTTACTACATTTCTACTGAAACATTAGGTGGAAAGAAAATTAATGTCATGACTGACTGTTTGACTCTAGCAATTTTTTCTGATAGATTATGGGTATATGGTAATACAAATACTCTTTTATCAGAAGGAATAATGGCTGAAATATTTCTATGGAGTCAGGTAAAGCATAAAAAAGCTACATTTATTCCTAATATTTATGGAAGCGAACAAGTTGAAATGAATTATTTGGAATTAGATGAGTGGCTAAGCAGGATGACAGATGAAGATTTCAGAAATGATATTTTCAACAATTTGCTAACTCCATATAAATCTTCAACCCATCAAACAGTTTATATAGGAGCAAATTTTGTGAATTATAAACATATTGATTGGGCGAGAGTTCAGGCTTATAAAGAGCATGTTTGTCCTATTTCACCTCAGAATATTTTAAGCTATTTTTTGTATCATGAATTTGCGGATGATAAGTCAAAATATCTAAAGGATAGACTCACATTACTCGCAAAGTCTGATGCGTACTGGCTTTGTATTGATTCAACTAATCTAGAAGCTGAATTGAATAGACTAGATCAATACACCTTGGCAGAGCTATATATGTTGAATACAGTTTTTACGGATAAGCCTGTGAAAATTGTTGATTGGGGTGAAATCAAAGTGCCTAAGTATGATAAGACAAGAAAATGGGCTTTGACAGACAAAGAGCAAGAAGAAATTATGGGTGACAATTGGCCAATAGAATTTAGAAAGTAGAGGTAGGAAAAATGGAAAAGTATTATGAACGATTAAACGAAAAATGCAAAGAGGTGTCTAAAATAGTTATTAAAGACAATAGCATATTAAGTATGCTAAAAGATGAAGAAAGAAAATTCTTGCTTTCAGACTGGAATGCTTTTTTGATTGCACTAATTTCAGATCAATCAGTAAAAGCAGAGATGGCTTGGAGATTACCTTATTATCTTTCAAAAAGATTGGGGCATTTTGACTTTGGTAAAATTGCCAAAGAAGAAAGTGCTGAATCTCTAGAAGCTATTATAAAAGAGAAACCTGCATTACATCGTTATCCAAGAAAGATGGCTGAATATATTTTCTTTGCAATTAAAAAAGTTGTAGAAGATTATAATTCAGAAGCTGAAAACATTTGGAAAAATGATTTGAATGCAGAACATATAATAGCTAGGTTGGAAGAATTTAAGGGAATTAGTCACAAAAAAGCAGCACTAGGAACGTTACTATTGGTACGTGACTTTGGTGTTAACTTAAAAAATCTTCGCTGCATAGATATTGCATATGATGTGCATGTGAGAAGAATATTTTTAAGGATGGGACTTGCTGATAATGACAATATTAAGGATGTTACAGCAAGTGCACGAGAAATTTGTGACGAATTTCCAGGTTCATTAACACTTCCTTTTTGGGTAGCTGGTAGAGAATATTGTAGACCAACAAGCCCAAAATGTGAAGAATGCTATTTTAAAGAGTTTTGTATGAAAAGAACAGAACTCGGTAAAGATTTATAATGTTTTATAGCGAGGTTAGGCATTAAATAATGCTTAGCCTCCTATTTTTTTATAAAACTTTTATGTTTTATTTTTAATATTTAGACATTTTTATAGCAAAATGGAATGTATATAGTAGAGAAGATAAAAAATAATTTAGTAAAAAGACATAAAATGCAACAATTAGAATAAAATTTGGACTTTTATTCTTAGAATTACCCATTTGGAAATTTTTTAGTGTTTTTAATAGGTAGGAGGTGATATGTAGATGCTTTTAAACAATTTGTGTTAGGTTTTGGAAGTGATTTTTAGACGAAAAGAATTTTAAATTTCTTTTTGCATAGTATTTAAGAGGAATATTATGGAGGAGTTAAAAAGATGGAAATTACTTCTAATAAAATCTTAAATGAAAAATATGTGCAAATTTATTTGACTGATGAAGAATCAGAAAAACAATCTACAAAAGAAGTAATTGAAAAATATAAGAAACAAAAGTATAAGGTTAGCATTTTCGTAAGTGGAAAAGAGAATTATCCCGAAATTCTTAAAAAAATAATTACGAAACAAGTAGACTTGAGTCATCATGTATGCTAACATAGAAACTAGCAATATCAGGCAAGAAGGAGGGAAAATGACAGTTGTAGGATATTGTAGATTGTCTAGAGATGAAGATAAAGAAAATTACTCAAGCATAGAAGAACAAAAAAGAATTATAAAAGATTATGCAATTTCACGTAATTGGTTTATTTCTGATGATGACTTCTACATAGATGACAATGTTTCGGGATATACCTTTAATAGACCTGAGTTCTCAAAAATGATGGAAAAAGTACAGAAAGGAGAAATAGATGTTGTAATAGCAAAAGATTTATCAAGAATAGGCAGAAACAACGGACTTGTTTTAGTTTTAATTGATGAATTTAAAAATATGCAAAAAAACTTAATTCTAGTTTCAGAAATGGGTGGCAGTTATGATGTACTAAATGATAGAGATGATACTATTGGAATTACGACATGGTTTAATGAAAGATATGTAAAAGATTGCTCAAGAAAAACAAGAGACCATATGTATTCAAAACAAAAAGATGGTAGGCTTATTATGGGAAATTACTATGGATATGAAAAAATATTTAAAAATAATGTGCCAATGCTATATGTAATAGAGGAACTAAGACCAGTAATTAAACTAATATTTAAGTTATATGTAGAAGAAGGTATGGGATTTCAAAAGATTAGTGAAGCTTTGAATGAAAAATATAATTATCCAACTCCATCAGAATATTATAGAACGAAACACTTAGAAAGAGGCAGAATATATAAGCATAAAGTTCAAAAGTCTTGGACAAAAGATATGGTAAGTAACATCTTAAAAAATGAAATTTATACAGGAACACTAATAACTCATAAAAAGAAAAGTATAAACATTAGAGGAAAAGTAGTAAAATTACCTGAAGAAGAACATTTTAGATTTGAAAACCATCATGAGGCAATTATTCCAAAAGAGGTATTTGATTTGGCACAGGAAATAAGAAAGAAGAGAAATAAACAAAATACTTCTGGAGCAAATACAAAAAGAGAATATTATTTTTCAGGAATGTGCGAATGCCAAGGATGTGGCTCTGGTATGTCAGGAATAATGATTAAAAGAAAAGTTCCTGAAAAAGGATATGATTGCTCAAAATATAGACAGTATGGAACAAGGGCTTGCTGTTGCCATGAAGTAAAAGAAAAAGATATATCAATTCATCTAAAAGAGTTTTTGAAATTTACAAAGAAAGAATATTTAGAAGAAATTAAAAATATAAAAATTGAAATTAAACAAAATAAAAGAGGAAATAACAAATTAAAATTACAAAACAAGCTAAATATTTTAAATGAGGAATATAAATTACTAATTAATCAAAAGATAAAAGATTTATCTCTAGCTAGTAGTAATATAGAACGAGAAATTATAGAAAATACATATAAGGAATTAGAAGATGAAAAAAAGAAAAATATATCATATTTACAATCTACATTAAAAAAAGATGAAAAAGAACAATTAGAAGAAAAAATGGAAAAGATAAAGACAGCAGTAGAATATTTTAATGAAATAATAGATTTAGAAAAACCTAATAAAATGATTTTACAAATGATAATAGATAAAATTTATATAAGTAAAGATAAAACAATTAGATTTAAACTAAAACCAGATATTAAAAAACTAATATAAATACATCCAAAGAAGCGGATTTTACCCCAGTTTGCACGACTGAAATGATAGCATTTACAAGAGCAAATACATATTTTAAAGAAATAAACACAGAAATTTTAGCTTTAAGTGTAGATAGCTTAAGTTCACATTTAGCATGGGTATATGATATATATTGCAGAACAGGAATAAAAATATCATTTCCAATAATAGCAGATAGAAATAGCATAATTGCAAGAAGATATGGAATGATTTCAAATGAGGAAAGTACTACAGAAACAGTTAGAAATGTATATATAATAGATGAAAAACAAGTTATTAGAACAATATTAATATATCCAATGAATGTTGGGAGATTTATACCAGAAATATTAAGAACGGTAAGAGCATTACAAATGGTAGATTGTATGGGAGGAGCTACAGCTGCGAATTGGATGCCTAATCAGCCAGTAATAATACCAGCACCTAAAACATATGAGGAATTGGAAAAAAGAGTAGAATATATAAATAAAAATAAAAACGGAATAAATTGGTATTTAAGTTTTGAAGAACCAAATAAAAAGTGTATAAGTGAAGCTAAAAGTGAAAATAATATTGAAGGTGAAGAAAAATGTTAGATGATTTAATAGGAAACACGCCAATGATAAAAATCAAATTTAAATACAAAGGAGAAGATGAAAAAGGAATAGAAAAAGAAATAAATGTATTTGTAAAATTAGAATATTATAATTTAACAGGAAGTATAAAAGATAGAGTAGCATTATATATAATAGAAAAAGCAAAAAGAGAAGGAGTTTTAAAAGAAAAAATGCCTATCGTAGAAGCAACAAGTGGTAATACAGGAATTTCTTTATCAGCAATAGGCGCATATTATAATAATCCAGTATATATATTTATGCCAGATTGGGTAAGTAAAGAAAGAATAAAATTAATGAAATGTTATGGTGCAAATGTAAAACTAATTTCTAAAGAAGAAGGAGGATTTATAAGGTGTGTGGAAGAAGCAAAAAAATTTGCAAGAAAAAATAAAGCATTTTTAGTAAATCAATTTAGTAATAAAGATAATTATAATGCACATTATGAAACAACTGGAAAAGAAATTATAGAACAATTAGAAAATGGAAAATCAATAGGAGGGTTTGTATCAGGAGTAGGAACAGGCGGAACACTAATGGGAATAGGAGATAGATTAAAAGAAAAATATAAAGACATAAAAATAGTTGCAATTGAGCCAGAAAAAATGCCAATAATATCAGAAGCAAAAGGGAAAATAGAAAAGAATAGTAATAAAGAAAATATTAAGTATGAACAACATAAAATAGAAGGAATAGGAGATGATTTCATACCTGAACTTTTAGACAAGGAAAAGATAGATGATATTATATTAGTAAGTGATGAAGAAGCAATAAATATGGCAAAAAAATTGGCGAGAGAATTAGGAATAGGAGTTGGAATATCATCAGGAGCAAATTTAGTAGGAGCAATTAAATTGGGTTATAAACTGGAAAAAGATATTATAACCATATTTGCAGATGACAATAAAAAATATTTGTCAACAGAGTTAGGAGAAAGTTTTGATGATGGAGACTTTTTGTCTCAAAAGCACTTGACATATTAAAAATAAAGAAATAAAATAACAAAGTAGAATATAAAGGAAAAAAGATAGGAGGAATTATTATGTTAGTTACAACAAAAGATATGTTTGAAAAATCAATGAAAGAAGGTTTTGCAGTAGGAGCATTTAATGTAAATGATATGGAAATAATACAAGGAATTGTAGATGCTGCAGCAGAGGCTAAATCTCCAGTTATATTACAAGCATCTTCAAGTGCTATAAAATATGCGAGAATGGGATATTTAATGAAAATGATAGATGCAGCAGTGGAAGAGCACCCAGAAGTTCCAATTGCTATTCATTTAGACCATGGACCAGATTTTGAAACAGCTAAAATGTGTATAGATAGCGGATTTACATCTGTTATGATAGATGGCTCTAAATATGATTTTGAGGAAAATGTAAGACTAACAAAACAAGTTGTTGATTATGCTCATGAACATGGTGTTGTAGTAGAAGCAGAACTTGGAAAATTAGCAGGAATAGAAGATGATGTAAATGTAGATGCGTCAGATGCTATGTATACAGATCCAGCTCAAGCTGAAGAATTTGTTAAAAGAACAGGTTGTGACTCTTTAGCAATTGCAATAGGCACAAGTCATGGTGCTTATAAATTTAAAGGAGAAGCAAAACTTAGATTTGATATTTTAAAAGAAATAAAGGAAAGAATACCAAATACACCAATAGTATTACATGGGGCATCAACAGTAATTCCTGAATTTGTTGATATGTGTAATAAATATGGTGGAAATATTCCAGGAGCAAAAGGAGTACCAGATGAAATGTTACATGAAGCAAGTATATCAGGTGTTTCTAAAATAAATGTTGATACAGACTTAAGATTAGCAATGACAGCAGGAATAAGAAAAATATTTGTAGAAGACCCTAGTGCATTTGATCCAAGAAAATACTTAGGTGAAGCAAGAGAATTAATTAAAGAAACAGTAAAGCATAAAATGATAGATGTTTTTGGATCAAGTAATAAAATATAATAAATTATAACAAAAATTAAAATAACAATTAAAATTGAAAAATAAAAAATAAGAATAAAGAAAAATACAAAGGAAATTATCCTCTGTATTTTTCTTTCATTGCTTGATTTATTTTTCTTAAAGCATCTTTTTTTGCTAAATCTTCACGTTTATCATATAATTTTTTACCTTTTCCAATGCCTAATTCTAATTTTACCAAACTACCTTTGAAATATAAACTAATAGGAACCAAGCTATATCCTTTTTGTTTTGTTAAACCAATTAATTTATTAATTTCTCTCTTATTTAGTAAAAGTTTTCTATTACGCAATGGATCTTTATTAAAAATATTCCCATGTTCATATGGACTAATATGCATACCAACAACAAAAACTTCTCCATTTTTTATTATTGCATAACTATCTTTCAAATTTGCTTTTCCACTTCTAATTGATTTTATTTCCGTACCTGAAAGTACGATTCCAGCTTCTAATTTATTTTCAATAGTATAATTATGGTATGCTGTTGGATTTTTTGAAATCAATTTTGTATTCATATATTTTCTCCTAATTTTTATAAAAATATTTAATATTTTTTAAAATAAATTTTTTAACACAAATATTATAACACAAATATGTAAATAATGCACTTTAAAATAAAAAAAATTTTAAAGTGCATTATTAATAATCTTTTGCTTAGAACCTGTCAGTATCATCATAATTAGAAGTACGAAGTTGATTTGAATAATACCATACTAATGCAATAATTGCAATTGCAGCAATTCCCATGATTAACCAAGTCCATGTATTTGCTGTCATTCCCATAAAAGTTGCAGGAGAAGTATCTGCCATTGTTCTAGTAGCAGTATAATTATTATTATCTGAATTACGAGTACTACCAGAAGACATTGTATTTGAAACAGAATTAGTCATGTTTTTAGCACCATTTTCCATGTCTTCTGTTACATTTTTAGCAGTATTAGAAACACCGACCTGCAGCATTTTCAATCATGTTTTCAGCACCACCAACTGCATTTCTTACACCATTTGTAACATTCTCTAGCATATTTGTAGCATCATTTGCAAGACAAAAATTAAATGAAAAGAAAACAGCTACAAATAAAATACATGTACCAATTGTTAATTTTCGTGACATAAAAAAATCCTCCTATAAAAAATATTACAATATTTTCCATAATAAAAATATGAAAAATAAATTCTAATATTAGTATTTTAATTTTTTAATAAAATATACATTAAAAATAAAAAAATAAGAGCTAAATTTTAATAAAGCTCTTAAATAAATATAAATAAAAAATTTAAATTTTAAAATTTTTAACCATTTAATCTAATCAAAATAGCAATGGCAAGTAAAATAAGTAAAACTCCAATTACAATTAAAACAATATTTATAATACCTGACATTCCTAAATCACCTTCAGATTCAGCATTTGTCACTGTTGCTGCTCCAGATGTTCCAGAAGAAGTAGAAGAAGTATTTGAACTACTTGAATTTCCTGAAGAAGTTGAATTAGAACGTGTTGAACTACTATTACTACTATTTGATGAAGAATTACTTGAACTATTTTGAGTATTGCTACTTGTAGTATTTAATGTATTTTCATCATCTGATGATTGATTTAGTTCATCATCTTGAGTTGTATTTGAATCAGTATTTTCATTCTCATCAATAGAATTTGTTGACATATTAGATGTTAAATCAGTACTTAAATTTAAATCAACAGCATAACAACTATTTAATAAAAATATTAAACTAACAAATATCAAAGTAAATGTTATAAATTTCAATTTTTTAAATTTGTACATATTAAACCTCCCAAATGAAATAAAAATATTTCATATCTTTTGTTTTACAAAATATATAATATCACAAAGACAAAAAACTGTCTAGTAAAATTTGTAAAATTTTAAAATAAAATGAAAAAACACTTTAAAAATTATGTAAAACATGGTAAAATATTTAAGAAACCTTTATTTACTATTAAGAAACAAATGGAGCTTGGGAATGACAATAAAAAGAGACAACCGATAGTAGAAAGGAATTATTATGTGGGAACTGAAGGGAATTGAAGGAATTAGTTTTGGGATATATCCTGGAGATGTGTTCTATCTTGATATGGGAAAAATAGAACAAAATACTTGTACCATAAAAAAAGAAGATAATGGATATGGGGATACTACATGGACAACACGGGAAATAGGAAATAAATTAAAAATCACCTATGTGGGGCTTAAAAGTGTAAGTCAGGAAAAAACAGAACTTGTATTTTTTGCAGAACCAATATTTAATGTGCCACTATTTGGTGCAACAGGATTAATAAATTCAAGAAATATTTTGGACAAAATTGCAAGATTACTTTTTGTTCCAGGTATAATATATGCAAGGTCTATTAGATTGGAAGACTATCTGAATCTTATAAATACAGAAGGCAAAATACCAATAATCGAAAAGAAAGAATATACATATAGAAAAGGTGATTATTCTCCACAAAGTTTTATTTCAGGAATGACTGAAATAGAAGGAAAGATAGAAGTTAATACATCGACACGTCTAATTATTATAAACTCTTCAGAAAAGGAGGAAAACATCTTTACACCAACAGAGCATTGGGTTGCAAATACTTTTTGTCAAGTTAGTGAAGATTATGCAGAATTCGGAGTAGGATGTGCAGAACATCACATTGTTGTATGTAATAACAATTGTGAAACATTGTTTAATACAAAAGGGGAAGAAAAAGGTTTTTCAATGCCAGTAAGACCTGTGTTATATATGGATTTAAAATTCTTTCTTAATTATCTTGATATTGATATAAGTTTAACAAAAAAGCTGGAAATATATGCTGAAATATTAGGTGCTGCTCAAATTATAAAATTATATTGTTCACCTGCATAATATTTTTAAGAGGTTCTTATTAGAGCCTCTTTTTAAATTCTTAATTTTTATTTTTTTCTTGACTTTATAAAGACTAATATTGTATTATTTTGTCATGAAAAGAAAAGGAGTAAAAAGATGGAATTAGTAGTAAAAGATTTAAAAAAGAAATTTGAAAAAAAGAAGTACTAAAAGGATTAAATTTTAAATTTCAAAAAGGAAAAATATATGGGCTACTAGGAAGAAATGGTGCAGGAAAAACAACATTTTTCAATTGTTTAAATGAAGATTTAGAAATAGATAGTGGAGAATATTATATAGAAGAAAACAATATAAAAAGAAAAATAAAACCAGAAGATATAGGATATGTATTATCAACGCCAGTAGTTCCAGAATTTTTAACAGGAAGAGAATTTTTAAAATTTTTTATAGAAATAAACAAAGATAAAATAAGAAATCTAAAAACAATAGACGAATATTTTGATTTTATGAAAATAGAAAAAGAAGATAGAAATAAACTTTTAAAAGATTATTCACATGGTATGAAAAATAAAATGCAAATGCTTGTAAATATAATAGCAAGTCCAGCAGTTTTGTTATTAGATGAACCATTAACATCATTTGATGTAGTAGTTGCAGAAGAAATGAAGCAAATGCTCAAAGACATAAAAAAAGACCATATAATAATATTTTCAACACATATAATGGAACTTGCACTTGATTTATGTGATGAAATAGTTATTTTAAATAAAGGATACTTAGAAAAAATAGATATGAATGAAATAGATAAAGAAGAAACAAAAGAAAGAATAATACAAAGTTTAAAGGAGGAGCAAAATGTTTAAATCATTTATCCTATCTTATAAACTACGAAATACATATAGAGTAAATAGTATAATATATTCAATAAAGCAATTGCCTTTAATAGGAAAAAAACTCCCAACAGCATTATATGCAAGTAGGGGATTGAAAATTTTAGGAAATATAATAAGTACAATTTTAGAAATATTAAATATATTTTTAGGAAAAGCATTATATGTATTGTTAATGATAATAGCAATGCTGGGAGTATATGAAGGCGGAAATAACGCTAGTAATTTCATAAACATATTCGTATTTTTAAGTATAGCAGGAGGAATGCTAAATACATATATGTTTAATCCAACTAAAGACAAATATTATGCAATTGTTTTAATGAATATGAATGCAAAAAAATACACCTTATCAAATTATTATTATGCAATGCTAAAATTAATTATAGGACTTCTACCATTTACAATAATATTTGGAATGTTAAATGGTATATCAATATTTGCATGTATTTTAATGCCTATTTTTGTGATATTTATAAAAACAATATATAATAGCTATATTTTATATGACTATAATAAAAATGGAAAAATAAAAAATGAAAACACACCAACTAAAGGAATATGGCTTTTAATTGCAATTTTTGTAATATTAGCATATGGATTACCAGCTTTAAATTTCACAATAACAGAAAATATATTTTACATATTGTTTGTAATAACAGCTATATTTGGAATAATTGCATTTAGATATATAGCAAGATTTAAAGAATATAAAAAAGTATATAAGAGCTTACTTACACATGATAATATATATAGTGTACAACAACTATCAAGTGGAGAAATGATACAAAATAACACATTGGAACAAATAGAATTAGAAAAAGGAATAACAAGTAATAAAACAGGATTTGCATATTTCCACGACATATTTGTAAAAAGACATAAGAAAATACTAATGAAATCAGCAAAAAAGACAGCAATAATTATAAGTATAATATTTTTAGGATTAATTATACTGGCATATACAAATTCTGATGTAAAAACAAGAATAAATGAATTATTAATGACAATGCTTCCATGGTTTGTATTTGTAATGTATATAATAAATAGAGGAACAGTAGTAACACAAAGTATGTTTATGAATTGTGACCATAGTATGCTAACATATAGATTTTATAAAACACCAAAAGTAATACTTGCATTGTTTAAAGAAAGACTAAAAACATTAATAAAAATAAATTTATTACCAGCAATTGTAATATCAATAGGTTTACCTATTTTGTTATATATAACAGGAGGAACTGATAATTATATAAATTATATAATATTATTTATATCAATATTAGCTATGAGCATATTCTTCTCAGTACACTACTTAGTTATGTATTATTTACTTCAACCATATAATGTAAATATAGAAATGAAAAGTAGTACATATAGTGTAGTGCAATGGGTTACATATTTGGTATGTTATATGTTTATGCAAACAAAGCTACCTACATTATACTTTGGAATAGCAACAGTTGTATTTTGCTTGTTATATTCAATAATAGCACTAATATTAGTATATAAATATGCACCAAAAACATTTAAATTAAGGATATAGAAAATATAAGAAAGGGGAAAGCGGAAATGATTAAAGTTGATAATGTAAAAAAGAAATTTGTACGTTATAAAAATAAAAAAGAAAAAGAAGAATTTTATGCAGACAATGGAATAAGTTTTGAAGCAAAAGATGGAGAAATAATAGGAATATTGGGACCAAATGGAGCGGGAAAAACAACATTATTAAGGATGATTGCAGGAATATTAGAACCAACAGAAGGAAGTATTAAATTTGATAACTTAAATTATAAAGATAATGAGATAGAAATAAAAGGGAACTTGGCATATCTATCAGGAAATACAAAATTATATGACACAATATCTTGTTACGAATTATTAAAAATGTGTGCAAACATATATGGAGTGGAAGAAAAAGAAACAGAAAAAAGAATAAAAGAAATAGCTAAAAGATTAAATATAGAAGGATTTTTATATAATAAAATAGGAAGTCTATCAACTGGACAGACACAAAAAGTAAATATAGCAAGATGTATGATCCATAATCCTAAATATTATATATTAGACGAAGCAACAACAGGGTTAGATATAATATCTAGTCAAATTATTTTAAATTTCATAAAAGAAGAAAAGAAAAAGAACAAAACAATTATATATTCAACACATTATATGGAAGAGGCAGAAAATATATGTGATAGAGTAATAATGATAAATAAAGGAATTGTAGTTACTGAAGGAACACCAGAAGAAATAAAAAATAAAACAAAAACCACCAATTTACGTGATGCATTTTTCTCTATGATAGGAGGTGTTTTAGATGGAGAATAATAATTTACTAAATATACTAAAAAAAGAATTAAGAGAATTATTTAGAGATAAAAAATCATTAGTGATGATGCTTGTAATTCCAATATTTATACCACTTTTAGTAATAGGAATGTCAGCATTGTTTGATATGCAAGTAAATAAAGATGTAGAAGAATATAATAAAATAGGATTTAACTATGAATTAACGCAAGAAGAAAAAGAAATAGCTAAAAATATGAATATAGAAGTAATAAATGGAACAGAAGAAGAATTAAAAGAAAAATATAATAATGGCGAAATTAATTTATATGTTACAAACGAAAATAATAATAAATATATATTAAATACAGGAACAAGTGATAATGATACATATGCAGTAAATCTAATGAAAAGCTATTTTGAAACTCTAAAAGGATATTTACAGACAAATTATTTAAATAGTAATAATATAAATCCACATGAAGTATTAAATATAATTTCAGTAGAAGAGAATATATTTGAGGAAGATAATTATTTTACAAATTATATTAAAAATTATGCATTTCTATTTATAATAATGGCAATAACAGTATCTGCTACATATCCAGCAACTGATACAACAGCAGGAGAAAAAGAAAGAGGAACTTTAGAAACTTTACTTACATTTCCAATAAAAAGCAAAGATATAATAGTAGGAAAATTTTTAGGAGTATCAATATCATCAATTATAACAGGTATAATTAGTTTGATTTTAGCAATAATATCACTTTTAGTTGCTGGAAATATGTTTAGCATATATGAAGGGATAGATATAATGTTTTCAGGAACAAGTTTAATATTTGCAATTATAGTAATAATAGCATACTCATTCTTTATAAGTGGACTTTGTATATCTATTGCAAGTACATCAAAAACTTTCAAAGAAGCTCAAAGTGCATTAACACCACTTACTTTTATATCATTCTTTCCTGGAATGATAGCATTTATGGTAGGTATAGAAACAACACCATTACTTTCAATTATTCCATTTTTAAACTTTACTTTATTATTTACTGATATAAGTAATGGAAATGTAAATATAGTAAATATATTATTAATGGCAGTTTCAACAATTTTGTATATAACAATTGTCTTGAGGTATATAATAAAACAATATAAACCAGAGGTTGTTTTGGGGACAGGAACAAAAAATAACTAAAGTAACAAAAATTTAGAGACGGAAAAAAACCGTCTCTTTATATGTAACTTTCAATAAACAAGATTTTAGCAATAAAAGGAGTTATCTCATTTATATTATACCAACCAGAAGATTTAGAATCATTTTTACCTCCATTAGGATTAGAAACATAAACATTTTTATCATTGTCACAAGCAAGAAGAACAAGGTAATGTGAAGCAGTAGTCCATCTATTATCGTGTGGTTTATTCCAAACACAAACGAGAACAGGCCTATTTGTTTGTAAATGTTCTAAAATATAATTATCAGAAAAATAAGATGTATCATATAAGAAATCTGAATTTTCTATATTATAATAATTTTTTAGAACATTACCAATATCATTACCATCAAGAACAGGGTAAAATTCTTTTCTTAAATCTTCGGGAGTAACATTTTTATTATATCCACTAGCAATAATAGCAATAGAAGTAATGCCACAACCATTTTCTTCCATAGTACCACCCCAATAGCTATTTTTAGCCCAAGAGGAATTCCCATTTTGTTTAAATTCTTTATACATTTTCTTATTTTCCTCAACTGTTGTAAAAGTAGTAAAATACCCATCTTTACCAGAAACAATTTCTTGACCAATGCCATCATAATTAGAGTTTTCAGATTTAGAAATGTTAGTAAAATTATATGTAATATCATTTATTAAAGTATAATTTAAAGTATAAAAAATGTAAGCTAAAATAAAAATAATAATTACAAATAAAATAAATTTAAAATTAATTTTCTTTTTACTATTTAGTCTTCTTCTATTATTCACAAAAATCACCTCAAAATATTTATAACAAAAAAATAAAAAAAATTTTTAAAGAAAAAATAAAGAAATTCTTAAAATTTTCTTACAATTAGAATTAGAATATAATAAAGATAAAAATATGTGTTATAATCTTTTTGGAGGGTGTTATGGATATATTAGTTTTAGATGATGAAAAAGAAATAGCAGATTTAGTGGAAGTATATCTGAAAAACGAAAATTATAATGTGTATAAATTTTACAATTCCACAGATGCAATAAAATGTATAGATAATAAAAAAATAGATATTGCAATATTAGATATAATGGTTAGTGGCAAAAATGGGTTTCAGATATGTAAATATATACGTGACAAAGGATTAAAGTTCCCAATAATAATGCTAACAGCAAAAATTGAAGATAATGATAAGATAAAAGGACTAACAGTTCGGTGCAGATGATTATATAACAAAACCATTTAATCCATTAGAATTGGTTGCAAGAGTAAAGTCACAATTAAGAAGGTATACATTATATAATGAAGGACAAAACAAAAAAGATATAATAGAAATAAATGGACTTACAATAGATAAAAATGAGCATAAATGTATTCTTTATAATGAAGAAATTGACTTAACACCACTTGAGTTTGATATATTATTATATTTAGCTGATAATAAAGGAAAAGTAATAAGTTCTGAAAAATTATTTGAAGAGGTTTGGAAAGAAAAGTATTTTGATAGTAATAATACTGTTATGGTACATATAAGAAGAATAAGAGAAAAATTAAAAGAAGACACCAAAAAGCCTAAATTTATAAAAACAGTATGGGGAGTAGGTTATAAATTGGAATAGGAGGATGTTTTGAAGGAAAATGAATTAACAAAAAAGAAAATAAAATTATTTATATCATTATTAGGAAACCTAATAATTGCAGTAATTATCTCTATTATAATATATTTTATACTTGCATTGTTTTTTGAAAGCACTTTATCAATATTAGTAGAAAGACTAAATTATGATTTATATGCATGGATAGTTGTAAATAGAGATGTGGTCGTATATGTGTATATAGGAATAGTATTAGCTATTATAATATATAGATTTATTTCAAAATATGTAGATGCAGTATATGATATATATAAATCTTTAGATCTAGTATTAAAAGAAGATAATGAGACAATAAAACTTCCTAGTGAAGTAAATGAGTTTTCTGAGAAATTAAATGATATAAAATATGATTATATATTAAATAAGAAAAATGCAAAAGAAGCGGAAGAAAAGAAAAATAACCTAATAATGTATATGGCACATGACTTAAAAACACCACTTACATCTACTATTGGATATCTGACACTTCTTACTGATGAAAAAGAAATACCACGAAATTTACAAGAAAAATATATGAAAATAGCATTAGAAAAAGCATTAAGAGTAGAAGACTTAACAAACCAATTTTTTGATATAACAAGATATAATTTAAATAACATACAAATAAATAAAAAAGAAATAAATTTAGGTTATTTATTAGAACAATTAATAGATGAATGTTATCCTATGCTTGAGGAAAGAAATTTAAAATGTGAATTAATAGTCAAAGAAAAGATAAAATATTTAGGAGATGGAGATAAATTAGCAAGAGCATTTGGGAATTTGTTAAAAAATGCTATAAATTATAGTTATGAAAATACAACAATAAAAATAGAATTAAAAAAAGAAAATGAAAATATTTTTATATCTTTCAAAAATAAAGGTGAAAAAATACCAGATTATAAATTAGATAAAATATTTCAAAAGTTTTACAGGGGGGATTCTTCAAGAACAAGCTCAACAGGAGGAGCAGGACTTGGTCTTGCAATTACAAAAGAAATAATTGAGTTACATGGAGGAAAAATTACAGTAAAAAACCAAGATGAATATATTGAATTTGATGTTCTTATATAAAAAATCCACCTCTTAAAAAGAGGGGGATTGTTTTGTGTTAATAAACACTAAAAATGTGCTATGAGAAAGGAGCTTGTTTTGAAGGTATGTAAAGATTATAAGGTGAAACCCAATAAATAGGAAAATTACAATCTTTTAGAAAATTAGTTTCATCTTTTATAAGCTTTTTAATCTCTTTTAAAACAGTATCCATTGAAGATGTTTTGCTAAGAAAGACCTCCTTTTCTACATACCTTACACTAATTCCCTTGAAGAAAGTGGTATATGAGCAACGATATATGTCGCGAAGGATGTTACTAAAGTTAGAATCTTCATCAAAACATCCAAAAATAATTTTCGCAAATTCATTTTCTTTTTTGACGTAATCAGAAGTAAATATAATAGTTGCAACACCATCACAAAAACTTTCAACAAAAAGCATATGTCGATTTTCAGTAACCAAAAGAAAACTTTGGTTAAAAATACGAGACACATGAACATTAGTAGGCATTTTTAATCCTTTCTTTTTACGCATATACATTTTTTTCTATGATATTATACACCACATTAACATAAAATGCAAATACATGTTAAAATATTTTTTTTTAATAATTTTCTTGTTATAATTATGTTAGAGTAGTATAATATAATTGTTTAGTAAAAAAGTTTGGAGGATTAAAAATGAGAAATATTTTAAGGATAATATCATTATTAATTATGATAATGTTAATAATTCCAGTTAGTTTACCAATTATATCAAACGCATATGAGATAGAGACTCAAGCGGTAGATGATGAAGAAGGAACACTTAGTGTTAGTGTAAAAAGAGATGAGATAAATAGAGAGCAGATAAATATAGTTGCAACAGATACTACTTATAATATAGAAAAAATAAAATATGTACATAAAAGGATAGAAAAAGAAGATATTAGTTATTTTGAAGAAGATAATGAAGATGTATATGAATTAACATTTTCACCAGCTAAAAATGTTGAAACTTCGTTTATGATGGATGGATATGGAACATATACAGTTTATGTAAAAAATTCACATGGAGATGCTTTTTTAAGTAGGATAACAATACACGACCCGGAAGATTTACCAGATTTAACTTTAATAAAAGATGAAGAAGAACCATTATCTTTTACAATACAGGCAATTTCAGAAAATAGTGTAATATCAGTATTAAAAATTGCAAAAGTAGAAGATATAAATCAAGATATAGATTTTGATGTAGATGGAATAAACATTGATTTTGTAAAGAGTAATAATGTAAACATAAAATATACTGTTTCTGAAGAAGGGCTATATGAAATATATGTAGAAGATGAAAATGGCGGAAAAGGAACAAAACAAATATTTTTATCAGAAAAAGGGGATACACCAATAGAAATATCTATTACAGATTTAGGAGATAGAAAAGTAAGTTTAAATGTAACAGACAGTATTTGTGAGATTACAAAAATAAAAGTTGCAAAAGAATCTGAAATATCTGATTTTGATGATTTTGATACAAAAGGTGAAGAAATTACATTTACAAGAGGAAAAGAAGTAAATGTAGAATATACAGCACCTGAAGATGGTACATACAAATTTTTAATAGAAGATGAATTAGGCTATAGAAAAATGTCAGAAAAGAGAATTATAGAAGATGAAAATGCTATTGAAGTAACAATTAGCCAAGATGAAGAAAATAGTAATATAGTAAATATATCAGTAACAGATACAGTTTGTAATATAGTGGAAGTAAAGGTAGCAGTAGGCCAAGATATAGATATGGATTATTTCAAAAATAATGGTGAGAGTTTAGAAATAACTCCAGGAAAAGAAGTTCATACAAGTTATGAAATGATTGATAGTGGATTATTAAATGTTTATGTAAAAGATGAAGAAGGATATAGCCATTTATCTAAAAAAACTATATTGATAGGAGACGAGCCTGCAATAAATACGCCACCTAAAATATCTTTAGAACAAAATAGTGAAAATCCAAAACAAATAGATGTAGTAGTAAGTGACATAGATTCTTTTATTGATAAAATAAAATGGGCAAAAGGAAGCCATGATGAAGAATATTTTCAAACAAATGGAACAACGATTGGACAAGGAAGTTTAGGAAAAATAATAAATACTGAATTTATTATAGATGAAATAGGAGTATATACTGTTTATGCAGAAGATGATGAAGGTGAAAGGGCAGTAGAAGAAATAAATGTATTAAGTTTAGATGAAGTACCTGACCAAGATACAGAACCTCCAAAAATAGAAGGAGTTGCTGATGGAGAGATTTACAATGATGTTGTAAAACCAATTGTTACAGATGAAAATTTGGAAAGTATAGTACTTACAAGAAATGAAGAGATTGTAGAAAATTTCCAAAACGAGACCTATATAGAAGAGGAAGGAGTTTATAAGTTAACTGCAAAAGATAAAGCTGGAAATGAGACAAGTATTAGTTTTATGATTGATTATACAATACCTGAAATTGATATAGCAATTGATAATATAGATAGTAAAAATGTTGAAGTAACATTAAATTTAGAAGATAATTTATCAGGGATAGATATTCTTAAAGTAGCAAGTGGAGAACAAGATATAAGTTATTTTGAGAACAATGGTGGACAAATTAATATTATAAAAAATGGATTAAGTGCTATAGGAAAAATAAATGTTACTGAAAATGGAAAATATACAGCATATGTAAGAGATTTAGCAGGAAATGCAAAAATAGAAGTTTTTGAAATAACAGGAATAAAGGATGAAGAACCAGAGCCAGAGCCAGAGCCGGATATTGATACAATTCCACCTACAATAAGTTTTGAAAAACAAGTTTTACAAGATGAAAAATCAATAAATTTAACTATTAATGTAGAAGATTTAAGTTCACAAATAAAAATAGTCAAAATGGAAAGTGGACAAAAAGATATAAATTATTTTGAAAACAATGGAACAAAATTAGATGCTAAAGAAGAAGATAAAAAAGCTACAGCAGTTGTAAATATAACTGAAAATGGTGATTATACTATATATGCAGAAGATGAAGCCGGTAATAAAACTATACAAACTGTAAATATTACTGAAATAAAAGAAGAAGAGCCAAACCCTAAGCCTCCTTCAGACACTACACCACCAGTTATCATAGGAGTAGAAGATGGTAGAACATATAAAAATTATGTAACACCTGAAATATCAGATGAGAATTTAAAAACTATTACTTTAATAAAAGATGGCAAAACAGTAGAAAGTTATGAGAATGGAGATCAAATAAAAGAAAATGGAGAATATACTTTAATTGCAACAGATGAAGCTGGAAATGAGACAAAAGTAAGTTTTACAATTGAGATTAAAGAAGATGAAGAAGACAATAATTCTACTAATACAAATAATAATCAAAGTGGTAATACTAATAGTATTGGAAATAATACAAGTGACAATAATTTAGGAAATACAAATACATCAGGAAATAACGGAACAGGAAATACTAATAGTGTAAATAACAATACTAATAATTCAAATAACAATTCAAATACGAATAATCATCAATCAAATGAAAGTATTAGTGGTGGAAATGGAAATAATAGAGTAAATACAAATAATAGAAACACACAAAATAGTAATATAGCAACTAATAGATTACCATATGCAGGTTTCAAAAATATAATTTTATGTTTTATAATAGGTGTTGGATTAGTTTCAGTATTTTGTTATATAAAATACAGAAAATATAGAAAAATGTAAGAAAAAAAGAAATGATGAAAAAGTCATTTCTTTTATATATTAAAAAAGCAATAGATAAGCTAAAAAAATACAAGTGTGGCTTTGTGAACTTGATAAAAAATAATTTTCGTGATATAAAGTGTTTAGGTTGGAGGTTTTGGTATGGATAAAATATTAATAGTAGAAGATGATGAAAAACTAAGAGAAGAATTAAAAATATTTTTAGATAAAAACGGGTATGAAGTTAATATTTTAGAAAATTTTTCAAATACAATTGAAGATATTTTAAATAGTAAATCAGATCTAATATTATTAGATATAAATCTTCCTAAATTTGATGGTGAATATATATTAAAAAAAGTAAGAAAAGTATCAGAAGTACCAATTATAATAATAACTAGCAGAGACAATGAAATAGATGAACTTTTAAGTATGAACTACGGAGCAGACCATTATGTAACAAAACCATTTAATATACAAATTTTACTTGCAAAAATTGCTTCAGTATTAAGAAGAAGTAAAAAAATTGAAACAATGCATGATAAAATAGATTGCAATGAATTTATATTAAATATATCAAAAAGTTTAATAGAAAAAGAAGATAAAAAAATAGAACTTACAAAAAATGAACTAAGAATATTACATTTTTTAGCACAAAAGAAAGGAAAAATAGTATCAAGAGAAGAAATAATAGAATATTTATGGGATAGTGAAAGTTTTATAGATGACAATACATTAACAGTAAATATGACAAGATTAAAAAATAAATTAGATGAAATCGGGCTAAAAGATTTAATAAAGACTAAAAGAGGACAAGGATATATATTACAATAAAGGAGAAGAAAATGAAATTCAAAGATTATTTAAAAGATAATTGGATAAATTTTACATTAATAATATTTGTAACAATTACAATAGAAATAATTCTTATGATTTATGATATTTCATTGTTTATTAGGTTATATATTTTCTTTTCAGTTGTAATCACATATATTTTAGGAATGTTTATATCATATTTAAATAGAAAAAGTTTTTATAAAAAAATATTTAATATTTTAAATGAACTTGATAAAAAATATTTAATATCAGAAATGGTGGGAAACCCAACATTTTTAGAGGGAAAATTCTTAAAAGAAATATTACAAGATGCATCAAAATCAATGACAGAACATGTAAATGAATTTAAATTTTTAATGGAAGATTATAAAGAATATATAGAACTTTGGATTCATGAAATAAAAATACCAATTGCAACTAGTAAGATGATTATAGAAAATAATAAAAATGAAATAACTAAAAATATAGATGAAGAATTAGATAAAATAGATGATTATACAGAGCAAGCATTATTTTATGCAAGAAGTAATGTTGCTAATAAAGATTATATAATTAAGAAAACAAACTTAGAAAAAATAGTGAATAGTGTAATTATAAAAAATAAGAATGAATTAATGCAAGAAAAAATACATTTAGATTTACATGACATAGATGTAGAAGTTAAAACAGATAGCAAATGGATTATATTTATATTAAATCAGATAATCCATAATAGTATTAAATATAAAAAACTAAAAGAAGAATTAAATATAGAAATCTTGGCAAAAAAATATAAGGAAAATATCATTCTATATATAAAAGACAATGGAATTGGAATAAAAGAAAGTGAGATATCAAGAGTTTTTGAAAAAGGCTTTACTGGTACAAATGGTAGGATATTAAATAAAAAATCAACAGGAATAGGCCTTTATCTATGTAAAAAATTATGTGATAAATTAGGATTAGGAATTAAACTTTCTTCTAAAGAAAATATAGGAACTGAAGTAAAATTAATATTTCCACAAAATAGTTTTAATGGGGACGTTTCCTTTAGCGACATAAATGTCGCATTTGGGACAGATCTTTATGAGGAAGAAGAGAAAAAAGATGTCAAAACAAGTTGTTTATAATGGTAGTAATTGTAAAGTAGATAAACCGGAAATAAGAACAGGAAAATATACAAAAGATTTTAGTAATGGATTTTATTATTGTACTATTTTAAAAGAACAAGCAAAAAAATGGGCAAAAAAGTATAAAACACCAGTTTTAAAATTGCTTTTTGTACAGAAAAATCTTTAAAAACCATAAAATTTATTAAAAGTATAAATTTGTATTAATATTATTATAATAGGAGTGAATAATAATGGCTGAAACAGTAGAAGAAAATAATTTGTTTTTTGCATGTAGTTTAATAGAATATATAGCAAGAAAAACTAAAAACACAAAAAAATTAGTTGTTGAAAAATTAGGAAAAGAAAATATTAGAAAAATATATGAACTGGCAGAAGTATATCATTGTGAAAATATAGAAAAAGTATCAGATGAATTTATAGAAGAAGCAAAAATTAATATGGGAGATTATGATATTATTTCAAAATGTGAATATGATGTACCTACATATTGGGATATAGGAAAGGTATATAAAAGACTAATAATTATGGTAAATAATGATGAAAAACAATATGTAAACACTTTAATAGAGGTATTATCTTCGTGGATAATAGAAGTAATAGATAATTATAATAGTAGTATGTATTACGAAAATCCAAGCTATATTTATGCATGTTATGAAGAAGGAAGAGTATTAGAATAAAGGAGAAATTATGGGAATAGCATTTTATGCGGGAAGTTTTGACCCGTTTACAAACGGACATTTACATGTAGTAGAAAAAATATCTAAAATATTTGATAAGGTAATAATCGGAATAGGAGATAATCCTGATAAAAATAGAAAATTTAAAAAAGAGCTAATGAAAGATTTAATAATTAAGATTTTAGAAAATAGAGAAATTAAAAATGTAGAAGTTATTTGTTATAAAGGATTATCAGCAGAAGAAGCAATAAAAAGAAATGCTACAATATTTGTAAGAGGAATTCGTAATGGAATTGATTATCAATATGAAGAAAATATGGCAAGTATTAATGAAGAAATATCAGGAATAGACACAATATATATAAGAGCAGGAAAACTTGGAAATATTAGCTCAAGTATGGCAATTGATTTATTTAAAAATGGAAAAGACGTTTCAAAATACTTACCTAAAGAAATAATGGAAATTCTAAAATTAGAAGAAAATAAAGATAAAGAGTTTTAAATTCTTTATCTTTAATGTATTTTAATTATATTTCTATTATATTTTTATTCTATCTTTATTCTATCTTTAATTATCTATTATAGTTATTTAAAATAGTATTTACAATATAATCTAAAGTCACTTTAGAATAATCATTAGTAAATGAATAATCAAACTTAAATTTAGAATAATCTAAAGTATTAAGCTCTCTTTTTTCTAAATATTCTTTAGAAATATTATCTCTTTTTAAAATTCTTTCTTTTCTTATAATATCATTTGAACTAATTAAAATTTTAATATCACACATATCAAAATATTTAACAATAGGAAGTAAAGCCCAATCTAAAATACAGTTATTATTATTTCTTAAAATATTATCTAATCTATTATCCATATAATTCCAAGTGATATTAGTTAAAATATCCATTTTATCTTTATTAGAAAAAACAATATTTCCTAATTTTTTTCTATCTACATTTTTATTATCATCTAAAATTTTAGAACTAAATTCCTTGCAAAGTTCTTTTACAATAAAATCATCTTTTATAGCTTCATGACCGATTTTATCTATATCAATATATAAATAGTTTAATTTACTTGCTAATTCTTTTCCTATCTTAGATTTACCACAACCAGTTTTACCAGTAATACCAATTAAACTCATCAAAAGCCCTCCTTTAGAAATAATTATAACACAAAAAAGAAAAAATTAATAGGGACGTTTCCTTTTGCTCGAAAACGAGCATTTGGGACAGTTCTTTATATAGATATGTCCTTATCTCTCGTTTTTGAGCAAAAGGAAACGTCCTTATAGAGTTTGCAGATTTAAAAACCATATGTTATAATACTTGTATAAAATTTAAATTAGGAGAAAGATATGAAATATTTTCTAATTAATAAAAATACAAAGGTTGCATTATTAGAGTATAATACAATCTATAATTCTATTGAAAAAGTATATAAAATATATAATATAGATTTTGCACCTTTATATGTAAAAAATGCAAGTAAAGATATTTCAAAAAATTTAGCTAAAGAAATAAATAAATGGTTTAGAAATAGAGGAATACCAGCCTGGAGAGAAGATGTAAAAAATTTATTGGAAAAACTTAATGTAATATCAACAGAAGAATTGCTAAATAAAGCATATGCATTATCGTTATCTGATCAATATTGGATAAAAGAAGAAAAAAGTCCAATAAAATGGGAGAATATAAATTTTTTTGAAAATGATTTTAAATATAAAGGATATCTTGAAGTTTCATTAAGTAATTCTTCAAATGGTAAAATAAATCAAGCTGAATTAAAGTCACCTAATAATACAACTGATGGTATGTTACAAAAGGCTTGGATAATCGAAAATAATAAAAGGATTTTAATAAAAGGAAATTATGAGTCAAGTAGGGAAGAACCAATAAATGAGTGGCTAGCAAGTAAAATTTGTGAGCTTCTTGGTTTTTCACATTGTAATTATGATATTGATATTGTAAATAATAAACTTGTATCTAAATGTGAAGATTTTATTACAAGTGATGAGGAAATTATTGTGGCCTATGATATATTAAATTCAGAAAAAAGAGCAAACAATATTAGTGAATATGAACATTATATTAGTATTTTGGAAAAAAATAATGTCGAAAGTGCAAGGAAAAACTTAGAAGATATGTTTATTTTGGATTATCTTATAATGAATATTGATAGACATATGAAAAATTTCGGTGTTATAAGAGATGTAAATAGTTTAAGATGGCTAAGAACAACACCTATATTTGATAATGGTGAAAGTATGCAATGTGATAAACTAACAAACGAGATTAATTTCAAAAAAGGTAAAGGAAAATTTTTCAGTAATACAAATAAAGATTATGAAGAAATGTTAAAATGCATAAGAAATATAAATAGAATAGATATTAATAAATTAGAAGGTATTATTGAAGAATATAAGAATGTTCTAAAAAAATACCAAAACTATACAGATATGACAGACCAAAGGTTAGAAAAATTAGTTTTTGGTTTAAATTTAAGAATTAATAATTTAAAAAAATGTATAGAAAATAATAAAGATTAAAAGGGAATAGAGATGAAAGATAAATTAACAAAAGTAAAAGATTTTGGAATAAAAAATATAAAGTGGATAATATTATTCTTTTTATTAATAATAACACTTATGATAGTAGAAGATGTATTTGAAGATGAAATAATGAAATTAGATACTATAGGATATAATCTAATATCAAATATAATAAATCCATCAATAACACCTATTGCAATAGTAATAACAAGTATAGGTGGTGCTATAGTAATTGCAGCACTTGCAATTGATGTATTAATATTAGTAAAAAACAGAAAAATAAGTTTTAGTATAATACTTAATTTAGTAATAGCAACAATATTAAATATAATATTAAAAAATATAGTACAAAGACCAAGACCAGATGAATATAGGCTAATTACAGAAACAGGATATAGTTTCCCATCAGGTCATTCTATGGTTTCAATGGCATTTTATGGATATTTTATATATTTAACATTTAAATATTTAAAAAATAAAAAATTAAAAGTGTTATTAATAACATTTTTAAGTATATTAATAATCTTGATAGGAATAACAAGGATATATTTAGGAGTACATTATACAAGTGATGTAATAGCAGGATTTTTAATATCAATTTGTTATTTAATAATATACACAAGTCTAGTAAAAAAATATATATTAGAAAAGGAAGATAAAAATGAAAACAAAAACGAAAAAATTAATAAATAGTTTTAAATATGCAATAGAAGGAATAATAAGTTCATTTAGAACAGAACAAAATATGAAAATACATGTATTTATAATGATAGTTGTTATAATTTTAGGTATAATTTTAAAACTAAGTGCATTGGAATGGATAATTTTAACGATAGTAATTGCATTAGTAATATCAGCAGAATTATTTAATACAACAATTGAAACAGTTGTTGATATGATAACAAAAGAAAAAAATGAAAAAGCAAAACTTGCAAAAGACGTAGCAGCAGGAGCTGTATTAGTTTTAGCAATAGGAAGTGTAGTTGTAGGTTTAATCATATTTATTCCTAAAATTTTAGGAATTATAAAATAAATTAAAATTAAGTGAAAATATTTTAAAAAGTTGTTTTTGAAAAGGCTGTTTTTTTCCTCCGTCCCAAAAAACAACTTTTTTTTCTTGCAAAAATTGTTAAATAAAAAATTATAAATAAAAAATAGTAAAAAAAGACATAATAAAAATATATAGAAATTAAAAAGGAGGAAATTTTTTATGAAAAAAATTATAAGTATATTGACTTTATTATTATTAATTACTATTTTTTGTTTTACAGGAAATGTATATGCAGATCCTTTAGGAACAGTAGATGTAACAATAACAAAAGAACTGGTAAGACCAGGAGAAGAAGTTAAAGTAAATATAGAATTCGGACAAGCTCTTGGTTCTTATACTTTTGATATTGCTTATGATAATAACATATTTGAATATGTGTCTTCAGAAGGTGGAACAGAGAATGACATGGGGGATAAGGTAAGAGTGGTTTACTTTGATAGTTCAGGAGGAATGAATCCTCGTACAAATATGAGTGTAACTTTTAAAGCAAAAGAAGATATTACTACATCTAATCCAACAGAATTTAATATAACAGCAGAAGGGCTAGCAAATTCAGATGCATCTGTTAGTTATGATGACATAACAACACCTATTACTAAGAATTTAACAGTAGAGCCAGAATATGTAGATTATACATTAAGTTTAGAAGCAGTAAATGGAACATTAGTTAAAGGTGAAGAAAATGAAATGAAATTATCTTATTCATCACCTATGGGAAAATATTATGAAAAAGCGAGATTGGTAGCTGAAAAAACAAGTGGAACAGGCGATGTTAAGTTATTAGCTGATGATAGTGCAAGATTAGAACACGACATAATTGAAAGTGGATGGGGAGAAGAACAAGGATATGCGATAGGAGGAAAAGATGTATCACAAGTTTTAAATGTAAGAGGAGTATTTAGTGAAGTTGGAGATTATAAAATAACATTAAAATTAATAGATAGAGGTAATTCTGATACTGTAATTGCTGAGAAAACATTCGATTTTACAGTAGTGGAAGAACAAGAAACTATACCTCCTCAAGAAGGAGAAACTGACAATGAAACAACAGAGGAAATAACACCTCCACAAGAAGAAAGTATGGAAAATGAAACAGAAAATAAAGTTCCAGAAAAATTGCCTAAAACAGGTATAAATATATATATTCCTATATGTTTAGTATTAATAGCTGTTTTAACAATGATAATTTATTATAATAAGAAATCAAGTAGAAAATAAAGTAAAAAAATAGAAAAGGAAAATAAAAATAGGTAAATGAGATTGTCTCATTTACTTACATAAAGCTAAAAGTATTTTGCAGGAGGAAATCAAATGAAAAAAATTAACCAAAAGAAAAATGATAAAAAAACTAAAAAGAGGATAGTAAATTTATTTTTTATATTAATATTTTTAGGAACATTAAGTTTTTTTATAAAAGAAAGAAATATAGAAAATAAAATAATTGAAAATAAATTACGAGAAAGTAATTATAATATAGAAAATGTAAGTAGTGATATAAGTAAAGAAGATGGAAAAAACATTACAAATAGTACGAATAATATAAATACTACAAAACAATATGAAAAGGAAAATATTATAGAAGAATATAAAGGTTATGATGTAATAGCAAAATTGGAAATACCAAAAATAAATTTAGAAACATATGTATTGAAAACATATTCTGAAGAAGCACTAAAAATATCAGTTGTAAAATTTTGGGGAGCAGATCCAAATAGAGAAGGTAATTTTTGTATAGCAGGACATAATTTTAAAAATAATAATATGTTTAAAAATTTAAAAAAATTAGAAATAGGAGATAATCTATTTGTTATAGATGAAAAACAAGGAAGAATAGAATATGAAGTGTTTGATGTATATAAAGTATTACCAGAAAATGTAGAATGTTTATCACAAGAAACAAATGGAGAAAAACAGGTAACTTTAATTACATGTACAAATGATTCTAAGGAAAGAATAATAATAAAAGCAAGAGAAAGGGATTAAAATAATGGATATTTTAAAAAATAAAAAAACATATATTGTTTTAATTATAACTCTTTTTATTGCTGTTTTTATAAGTATTACAATATTATTGGTAAATAGTTTTGGAGAAGAAAAAACAAATAATTTAGAAGAATTTCCAGAAAGTTATAAACCATATTTAGAGGAACTGTTAAAAAAACATCCTAATTGGACATTTATACCACTATATACAAATTTAGACTGGAATTATGTTATAGATAATGAAAATGTATTTGGTAAAAATCTAGTTCCTAAAAACTATTCTGATAGATGGAAAAATACAAAACCTCGGAGAATATAATGTAGAAGTAGATGCAGGATGGGTAGATAGTTCAAGGCAAGCGGTTGAATTTGCAATGGATCCAAGAAACTTTTTAAATGAAATTAGAATATTTCAATTTGAAGGTTTATCTTATAGTGAACAAACAAATAATTTAGAAAGTATTGAAAAAATATTGTATGGAACGGAATTTTATAATAAGAAAGTATCTTATGTAACAAGTAATGGACAAACCATAAATATGTCTGAAAAATATTCTGATTTAATATTAAAAGGTGGGAAAACATCTTATGTTAGCCCATATCATTTAGCATCAAGAATAAAACAAGAAGTAGGACCTTTTTTATCACATAGTTCAATTAGTGGAACAGTTCAAGGTTTTGAAGGTTTATACAATTTTTATAATATAGGAGCAACAAGTTCACCAGAACCAATGGGAGCAATTAAAAATGGACTTCAATATGCAAAAGACCGGAAAAGGAGCAAGTAATGAAACAAAAGCAAAATTTCTAATACCATGGAATACAAAAGAAAAGGCGATAACAGGTGGAGGAATTTTTATTGGAGATAGTTATATAAACCAAGGACAAAATACAATATATTTACAAAAATTTGATGTAACAGGAGACACTCTTTTTTGGCATCAGTATATGACAAATGTATTGGCACCATATAGTGAGTCAAAATCTATATATAATGGATATAAAAATAGTAATTTATTAGAATTACCAATGGAATTTATAATACCAATATATAATAATATGCCTGAAATACCAGTTCAAAGTCCGAGTATAGAACCAAGTAACTTTATAGATGACAATAAAAAACTACAATGTACAGGGTCAAATGTAAATGTAAGAACAGGGCCACGGAACATCTTATGAAATAATACTAATGGTGCAAAAAGAAGATAGAATGCAAAGAATAAAAAAAGGAATAGGAACAGGCGATAGATGGGATATGGTAAGATTAGAAAATGGAATAATAGGTTATATATCACAAAATTACGTAGAAGAACTACCAGATGTAGAAATAGAAAAAATTGAAGTAAGTTTAAGTAATGATGATATAAATAAAAATAATATTATTTATAAAGGGGAAACAAAAACCTTAGATGTAAAAATATATCCAGAAGAAGCAAAATACCATGAAATAGAATATATATCAAGTAATCCGGAATTTATTACAGTAGATGACAAAGGAAATGTAAGGGGAATAAGAAGCGGAAAAGCAATAATAACAGTAAAGTCAAAAGAAAATAATGTAGAAGCAAGTATAGATTTAGAATGTTATAGCAAAGTAACAAATATAGTAGTAGACAGTGAAAAAGAAATATATATGCAAGTAGGAGATAATTTTAAAATAAATGCATATGTAGAACCAGAAGATGCAAATGAGAAAGTTATTATTTTCGAAACAATTAATATGGAAGAAAATAAAAGTAAAGAGGAAATAAATGGTAAAAATATAGAAGAAATAATAACAATAGATAACCAAGGAAATATAGAAGCAAAAAAAGAAGGAAAAGCAAGTGTAATTATAAAATCTAAAGAAAATGAAGAAATAAAAAAAGAAGTAAATATAACAGTAGTTAGAAAAATGGAGGACTGGGAAATACATTTTGATAGTTCATTAAGAGTAGAAGGATTAGAAATATCAGGAATAGATTATGAAAATAGTAATAGTGATAATGATGCAAATGCAAATACAAATACAAATAATAATTTAAAAAATAAGGTAAGTGATATACAAGAATTAATTACAACAGATTTAGAATTAGAATTTCAAAATTATAAAGGAGAAACTTTAAATGATGATGATCTGTTAGGAACAGGAAGCAAGATTTTAGTTAGAGAAAATGGAAATATCTTAAGAGTGTATACAATTATAATATATGGAGATTGTAATGGAGATGCAAAAATAAATAGTATAGATTTATTAGTGTTACAAAGACATATATTAGAATTTGAAAAATTAGAAGGAGTATTTTTAAAAGCAAGCAATGTAAGAAAAGTAGGAACAAAACCAACATCTGTTGACTTACTTTTAATACAAAGGCATATACTAGGTTATCAAAAAATTGAACAATAGGGACGTTTCTTTTTGCTCGAAAACGAGCAAAAGGAAACGTTCCCAGGAGGAAATATGAAATTTATTTTTAAAGCTATTATTTTTATATTTGCTATTATTTATATTTTTAGTTTTAATAATGTTTATGCAATTACTGAAGGAACAGTTTATTTAAGTTGTAATAAACAGTCAATAGAAATAAATGAAGAAGTAGAAGTTTTTGTAAATATTGAAGGCTTTTATTCAGATGCTTATGATTTTGAGCTTTATTTTGATAGTGATAAATTAGAATTTATTAATGAAAATGATAATGATAATTTAAATATTATAGATAATAGAATTATTTATTTATGGTATGATGAAAATGGTGGGATTAAAGAGAAAACAGGAAATATAAAAACTTTTAAATTTAGAGCTAAAAGTGATGGACTTGCTACTTTTAGTATTAATGGTAATTTTTATACTAAAAAAGGCCAAGAAGTAAGAACTGATTTTAAAGAATTACAAATAGAAATAGGCAAGGATGAAACAGCTTTACAAAAACAGGCAAAAGAGGAAATAGGAACTAGTAATGATAAAGCTAATTCTAAATTACAAAATTTAAGGTTAAGTATAGAAGGAATGGTGCCTGATTTTAATAAAGATATATATAATTATTATTTGATTGTTAATGAAAATGTTAACAACATAGAGGTTTTGACAATAGGTGAAAATAATAATTCTGAAATTGTTATTACAGGAAATGAGAATTTAAAAGATGGTTTAAATGAAATAGAAATAAAAGTGATATCTGAGGATAAAACAAATAATAGTGAATATATAATTAATGTTACTAAAACTAATAATATAGAAGATGCAAATACTAATTTAGAAACTCTTGCAATTCAAGATTTTCTTTTATATCCTAGTTTTGATAATAATATTACTAATTATAATGTAGAAGTTTCAAGTACTACTGATAATATTAATTTACTTGCAATCCCAGAAGATGAAGAAGCAAGCATAGAAATTAAAAAAGGCGATACATTACAAAAAGGTAATAATGAAGTTATAATTACTGTTATTGCTAAAAATAATTATACTAAAAAAGATTATATAATAAATGTTTATAAAAGAAATAATGATGAAGAGCTAAAATATCAGGAAGAACAAAAGGAAAATCAAGAAAGTTTAAATGAAATTTTAGAGAAAACAAGTATAACTATTCAAAGTAATGATAAGCAAGAAAATAACAAAGAACAAAATGAAAATGAAATGAGAAATAGTATTTTTTACATTATTGGTATTATACTAATTTTTACGATTATTTTGTTAATAAATAAGAAATTAAAGAATAAATCAAAAAAGAAAACAATAAATAAAAAAACGAAAGAATAAATAAAATAGAAAATAAAAAAGTAAACAATAAAATAAATAAAACAAAATATAAAATATAAAAAGAAAGACAACAGAACTTACTGTTGCCTTTTTAGAATAGTTAAATAGAACATGTTATTTGTGTTTTGAAATTTTATCTTCATCTTTTTTTGTTTTTTTCTTGATAATGTTTAAATCCACTGCCAAAGAAGAGATAAAGACTATAGTTATTATTATACAAATAGCTATTATTCCGTTCATTTTAACCTTCTTCCAAACTATAAATGTATAGAAAAGACAAATGAATTATACCATAGAAAAATAATTAATTCAAATGTATTAAACAGCAAATTATAGAAATAAAACTACAGTTTATAACAAAATATTTCATTTTTTTCTTAAAAGGTATTTACAAATATCCTATTTATGTATAGAATAAAAATATGCTAATAGCATATAAAAAAAGTATGCTGTTAGCGTACATAATTAACACTTTTATTTTTACATATATCAATATATTGATGCCGTGAGAATAAAAAGATTAAGATATGTTAATACTAATACAAATGAAGGAGAGATAAAAGATGAAAATAAATATTAAAAAATTAAACAATAATAATAATCGGAATTACTCTTATAGCACTTGTGATTACTATTGTACTAAACTGCTACCGCAGTGGTCGAAAGTTAGAGTATGCAATGTAAATAAATAGATAAATTTGAAA
>CALXZU010000001.1 GCA_944393325.1 uncultured Clostridia bacterium | reverse complement strand
TGTCATCTATTTTTATTAATTATTTTTTGTTAATATTTATATATTAATATTATTTTTAAAAAATGGGTGAACTACTTGTTTTTGGGATTTTTTTCATTTTTTAGGTTTGGAACAATTATAATTGGTTAGTCATCGTTATTACTCTTTGAGCTTACACTTAGACATTGACCAAATGTCATAATCTGATACACAATAAAATAGTCAACATTAAAGAGTTGAGTAACAACCCAAGTAGTAAAAAGAGTTACCGCTACAAAAAATATTGTAACAAGAATTATTATTCCTGACACACCTCCTGTAAGCATTTTTTCCTTAACCATTGCTCCACCTATCATTATAATAAATATAACGGCAATTATAAGAAGTATTTGTGCTCCCAAGTAGATGTACAAGAACGCCTCTCCTTGCTCAGCCCAACCAAGACTTGCTACAAAGTAACTAAGTCCAAACGCAATTGCCCAAACCGCAAAAATGAAACATTTAAGGCCTGTCCCAAAAATGTTTCATTCTATTTTTATCCTTTAATTATTTTATCAATTGATTGTTCTCTCATTTCTTTAATTAATTTACAACTATTATCTAATTTTGCTTGTTCATCTTCTGCTAGGTCTAAATCTAATAACTCTCTTACACCATTACTATTTATAATTGCTGGAACACCAATATAAATATCATCTTGTCCATATTGTCCATCTTTTAAATAAGTAGATACTGTTAAAATAGAATTTTCATTATTTAATATAGCTTTTACTAATCTATTTAAAGCCATACCAATTCCATAATATGTTGCTCTCTTCTTTTCTATAATTTCATAAGCTGCATCTACAACATCTTTATGGATTTTTTCTAAATCTTCCATTGGATGGTGATTATCTTTCATAACATCTGCAATTCTTTTACATCCAACATAAGCATGTTTCCATGGTACAAATGAAGAATCTCCATGTTCTCCCATAATATATGCATGTATATTCTTACTAGAAATTTTTAAATAATCAGCCATTATATAACGAAGTCTTGCTGTGTCTAACACTGTTCCTGAACCGATTACTTTATTCTTTGGAAGTCCAGATACTTCTGCTACAACATATGTCATTAAGTCTACTGGATTACTTGCAACAACTATAATTCCATTAAATCCACTTGCCATTATACTTTCTGTTATTTGTTTCATTATTTTAGTATTTACTTCTGCAAGTTCTAATCTTGTTTGACCTGGTTTTTGAGCAACACCTGCTGTTATTACTACAATTTGCGCATCTTTACATTCATCATAATCTGCTGCTCTTATCACCATTTTTTGTGGTGCATATGGTAACCCATGTGCTAGATCCATTTCTTCTCCTTTAGTTTTATCTTTGTCAATATCTATCAATATTAATTCATTTACTCCTCCTTGGTTAAGCATTGAATAAGCCATGCTCATTCCTACCATTCCTGTTCCTACTAAAACTACTTTTCCTTTTTTCATAGTAAAATCAACTCCTTTTTATGTTTAACTTTTTATTTCTACTTTTTTCAGTGATATATTATATCATCATTTTTACTAATTTAAAAGAGTTTTTTTAATTTTTTATAATATATTTTTAGTTAAATTTTATTTTTATTTTCATTTACTTTTTTTGTAAATTATGATATACTTCTAAAAAAATACAAAATAAGGAGTGCGATTATATGAGTTCTAATTCAGATAATACTACTTCTTTGGCTGAAAATAAGGTTTTAATCCTATATATATTAAATCTCGTTAATAATGATATCAAAGAAGATGATTTATATAAAATAGTTAGCTCAATTAATGAAATTAATTATTTTATTTTTAAACAAATTTTAACAGATTTAATTGATTCCAAATTAGTAGGTACATATACTAAAGAAGAAGAACAAGTAATTAAAATAACTGAAGAAGGAAATAATGCATATAATCTTACAAAAGACGTATTACCAGGAATAGTAAAATTAAAAACAGATCATATTTTCAAAGAAAAATTCAACTCAATAGAAAATGAAAGTTCTGTCATCGCTGAGTTTTTACCTAAAAATGAAAATTCTTACACTGTTAAATGTAAAATTATCGAAAACAATGAAACAATATTTGAAGTAAAAACATTTGTGGGATCCAGAGAACGTGCAAAAAAAATTGTTGAAAATTGGAAAATACATGCAAATTCTATCTATCCTGAAATGTTAAATTTATTATTAAAAGAATAACATATATTGAAGCTGTTTTTTGTCTCCGTCCCAAAAAACAGCTTTATTTTATTATTATACATATTGTTGAGAATATTAATATTTTTAACATTACATCGAAGAAAAATTTGTAATGTATATATTTCATCCCCAAACTATTTAATTCATCAAATCCTTTTATTACTTCTTCTATTTCTTCTTTATTAGAAATTTTTTCTTCTTCCATATACTCTTTTGCTAAAAACCTTGCTTTTATCATTGCATCATTTTCTAAATACATTCTAACAATATAATTTACTAAACCTAATATTAGAAATATACTTAAAAACATCAATTTAAATTGCAAATTTAATATATTAAACAATGCGCATATACACATTATTACATAATAAATTAAATAAATATTTGAAAATATAAAATTAAATATAAGTATTTTCCTATCTTGAATTGAATGTAGACATTCATGTGCTATTGTTTGTATCCTTGTATATGTATTACTTACATTTGCAATTATTATCTTATTTGTAATCGCTATATATAAACTTGCTTCTTGGTTTTTATTTTCTTCTATTTTTACATTTTCATTATCTAATTTTTTTAAATATTTTTTACACAACTCTATATTATTAGGATATTTTTTTGCAATATCATCTAATCTTTCATTTTTAGCAATTTCAAGTATTTTCTTCCTATTTATACTAAAAATATATCCTAATAATATAAGAAGTATTATTGTTAAAATTATAATTATTAAAAATTCCATTATTTTTCTTTCTTCTTTTCTTTTGTTTTATTTTTATTCCATAACATCTCTAATTGCTTCACCTATTATTTTATTTACATCTGCAATTAAGATATTGAATTTCGTTTCTGCTTCAAAATACCTCTTTGCTTCTTCATCTTCTATTAATTTAGCATATTCATTTTCCATTTCCTTATATTTTTCTTCATTGTTTTTTCCTGTCTGCATCATTTCTAATTGTACTTCATATCTTAATTTTTCAAATTTTGCCATTTGTTCTTTTAAAGAATGGTTTAAATTTAATGTTTGTTTTGCCATTTTATAATTTGCATATTCTTCTGAATTTTTTATTTCTCCTGCCAATCTATTTGCTGTATCATAAACATTCATTTTTTTACGTCCTTTCTATAAGATTATTTTATCATTTATTATATTTTAGTCTTCTATATTTCCATCTATTATACATTATTATTTGTTGTATTTGTAGTATTAGTTGTTCCTGCTTCTTCTGAACCTATTATTTCAACATCGCTATTTCCTGGACACATATGTACAAATGTATTTCCGTCGTTTACGTTTATTATATTTCCTTCTAAATCTTGATATATTGTTTTTGCTTCCCTTGATTCTTTTATACATTTTATAGGTATTGCTTTTCCATTTGTTATATAATATCCATCAAATGTTCCTATATTTTTTAGCCCTTGTCTTCCTTTATTTTCCGTGTCTGTTAATGTATAATTATTGCAAAATGTTATTATAATATTTTTTACAGTAATTGTTTCTTCCGTATCCCAATCTACTTGTTCTTCATCTCTTGCATATCTTTCATATACTTTATTTTGTTCATCATAATAATATTCCACATCTTGAAGTTGTGAATGCGGTATTACTACTTCTGTTGCTGGCTCTCCATTTTCTAAATTCACTTCATCTACTACATAATTTAATACAGATGTCTCATCTGATGTTGTTCTATATTTTTTACTTTCTGCTGATTTTAATAAATTTGCCATACTTGTTACTGCATTATGTGGCGCTGCTTTGTCTTTTACTCTCCAGAATGTTGTTCCATCTTCTGCAATTCCATTTATATCATCTATACTAAATTTTTTTATATCACTTTGAGCTTGTGGACTTTGCCCAAAATGTACATATATAGCATCATTTTCCATTGCATAATCTATAAAATAATGTCTTGCACTTCTTACAGGGCCTATTTTTTCTGGATTTACGCCTTTAAATAATGCCATTAACCTTGTTTCTCCACCTTCTACAATTATTTCATATACCATATACGCTTGTTGCAAACCTGCCTGTGGCCATGCATCATCATGGTTGTCTATCATAACTGCAAAAGGTCTATCATTTCCTTTGAATATTTGTACTGTTTTTTCTTCTTCTTTTTCTTCTATTTCAACACCATTTTCATTAGCTACAGGTGTTGTTTCTTGCTTATCTTGAGTTATCTTATATGCAAGTACTCCTCCTGCTACTATTACCAATATTACTAAAATAGCAATTAGTACTTTGACTCCACCGTTTTCCATATTTCCTCCTAATTTTTATCTTAAAATTTTTAACTCATCTAATATTTTTTCTTCTTTTGCCCTCATCATCTTCTTGTCCTCATCTTTTATGTGGTCATACCCCATCAAGTGATAAAATCCATGCACTAACATATAACTTAGTTCTCTTTCAAAACTATGCCCATATTCTTTTGCCTGTTCTTCTACTTTTTCTATTGATATTATTAAATCTCCTAAAACGTCTATATGATTAAAATTATTTTTCCTGATTTTTTCATCTAACTCGTCCTTTTCGAACATAGGAAAAGAAAGAACATCGGTTGCTCTATCTATATTCCTATATTCTTTATTTATTTTTCTTATATTTTCGGGATTTGTTAATGTTACTGTTATGTATAATTTTGAATTTTCTAATTTTTCTTCTTCAAAACATCTTGTAAGTACTTTTTCTACTACCTCTTTATATTCTTTCTTTTCTTCAATATCTTTATAAACTAATTCAAAAAACATTTTATGCTACTTCCTTAACTTTTACTCCTATAAATTTTCCATATGTTCTACAAGAATTTTTAATTTCTTTCATTGCTCCATAATCTACCAATTTTCTTTTATAATATTTTAATATTTTACTATAATCTATTTTTGTGTCTTGTATTTTTTTCATATCATTCTTTATAAATAATATTTCTTTTTGTTTTACATATTCTATAAAATCTGTTTCTTTTAGTTTTGATATTTCTTTATATTTATTCCAAAATGCTTTATATTCTTCTCTTTTACTTGGTGTTTCCCAATATACTTTTGTTGATAATAATTTTACATTATAGTCTTCTATTAAATTTATAAGCATTCCATATACTTTTTCTCTCTTCGCTGCTATTTTTGTGTCTTGTACTAATGTCCTTGCATCTTTTAATAGTTTTTCATAGCATTGTTCTGCAACTATTAGTGGAAGACTGTGTGTAAATAATTTTCTGCTTATACCAAGTAACACCATGTTTTTTTCTATATTATCTTTTGTGTCTAATTTTCCTACTGTAAATGCCTCATATTTTTCATATTCTTTTTCCATCTTTTTAGAACTTTCATCATAATTTGTGTCTATTTTTAATGATAATATATTTTCAATATAATCTTCTAATGTATGAAATATTTTTGTATATATCCACTCTTTTGTGCTATCGTACTTATTTGTTGTGTCTGCTACTTTTATTGAATAATTTTTTAATATTGATTTATATAATGAATCCATCTTTGATATATAAAATTTATTATATTTTTCTATTAATTTTTCTTTTCCAGATACTTTTATTCCTTCATAATCTAATTCTAATAAATATTTTTGTTTTCTATATTTGTATTCTATATATTCATTCTCTTTTAAACTTGTTACTTCATAATATCTTGCCATTGCATCTTTTTCAAAGTCTGTAGCTGTTCCATTTCTTACTTTTTTATATATAGAGTCCATTACATATTTGTCTAATGCATCTAAATATGCCTCATATGCTGAATTATATTTTTTTTCTAATTCTTCATCATCATAATTTTCATCTTTAGTAAAATTCTCAAATGCTTTTATAATACTGTTTCTTTTTATGGAAATTAGCATTCCATTAATTCCTATCTTAGTAGGTATTAATATCTTTGTTAATGTGCTTGTTATTTTACTAAAAAAATTTCTATCTGTTCCAACAATTTTTAGGCTTCTTTCTTCCATATTTATCATCCCTTCAAAACGCAATTTTTTCATTTGTACCTATGTTCTCAATTACTTCATATGTTACATATACTTCTACTCCATCTGCTTGTTCATAGGTATTAATGTTTTTGTTTACAATATTATCTTTATTTTCGATTTCCTCATCCAATTCCTCTTCTAATTCTTTAATCCCTATGTTTTTCGCTTCTTCTAAAGTGTATGTTTTTTGTTTTTCTTCTTTTTCTTTATATGTTGTTTTTATTATTGAAATTGGTAAATAAAAGTCTGAAAATAATCTAATTTTGTTTTCCGTTTCTATTGTATCATAAATTTTAAATTTTGAATACTTTTTTGGAAAATTTATTTCGAAATTTCCGAATTTTATTCTATATTTATTTTCTTTATTTCCTGTATCCACTTTCTCCGTAATGCTATATGGGATTTTTTTATTTTTGGTATACCATACTTTTGCTTCAATTTCTCCTTTTGCTTTTACATATCTTATTCCTGTAAATTTTCCTTCCATCCATCCATTTATTAATACATCTCCTGTTTTTACAATATCACCTATTTTTACATTTGCTGTCCCTTCCTGAGTACTTATTTTAGTTATTACTCCTGTTTTATCAGCTACTATATTACAATATTCATTTTCATCAATTATTTCTGGTTTTTCTTCTGCTTTTACTAGCCTTACTATTGCATTTGTTCCCTTTAATTCTATCCCCATCCATGCTATATCATTTCTTTTTAGTCTTATTTCATTTATTATTTCTTTTGTATCAATTTTTGATTTTAATATTCCTGTTTTTAAACCTGCTTTTTCTAAATCTTCTCTTATATTTATCAATTCCTCATTATTTTCAGTATTGATTTCCACATTCCATACAAAATTTGAGGATAATCCAATTATGATTATTAAAATTGCTAATAAAATAATAAATAACTTTCTTTTCTTATATCTATGTATCAAAAATGGAAGCCCTTTTTTTGTTTTTATTTTTACTTTGCATCCTGTTTTTTTAGCAATTACACATATATCTTTAAACTCCTTTATTCTAACATTTGCATATAATTCTATATTTCCTTTTCTTTTTAAATTCCATACTGCTACTTTTTTATTTTTACATATATTTATAAATCTTTCTATATAATATCCTTCTACTGATATTCTTAAAAAACCAAGTATATAACTAAAAATTATTTTTATAAACATGTTCTTCTCCTAATCTATTGTTCTTTCAAATTCTATACTTTCAATTTTTCCACATACTTTTATATCATCATTTGTCATGTTTTTTAAATTTAAATTATATCCATTTATATTTATTATCCCAATATGAGTATTTATTCTTACAAAAAATTCTTCATATTCTAAAATCCCCTTAAAATTTTCTATAACTAATTCTTCAAATCCCGTTATTACTAGTTTTGGTTCATTTGAATATACTTCTTTTGGAAATTCTAATAATTCATCAACTTTTCTTTTTTGTTTTTTTCTTTTCATAGCTTTCTCCTATCTAAATTCATCTAAAGATTTAAAACTATACCCCATATTTTTTGCTTCTTTTATAATTTCTTCTAATATGTTTGTATTAGTTTTTGAGTTGCCATGTAGAAGCATTATTTCTCCATTATGGAAATTGTTTATTATTTTTTCTTTTGCTTTTTCTTCATCTGGCTGATTTTTTTCGTTCCAATCTTCATATGCAAATGACCACATTACTGTCTTATATCCTAAGTTATTTGTAGCTTTTATACTCATTTCACTAAATTCCCCTTTAGGTGGTCTTATATATTTCATCTCATATCCGAAATTTTTCAAAAATTGCTGTGTGTAAGTCCATTACTTCTTCTTTTATTTCTTCTTCAGGCAACTCAGGCATTGATTTGTGATTTTTAGTGTGATTGGCTACAATATGATTTTCTTCTATCATTTGTTTTACTAATTCTTCATTTGTATTTAAATAATGTGCTGTTATAAAAAATGCTGCTTTTACATCATTTTCTTTTAATATTTCTAATATTTTAGATGTATAGCCTGCTTCATATCCTTCGTCAAATGTTAGATATATTGTTTTTTCTTCATTATTTCCTAAAGCTATTCCACTATTTTCTTCTAATATTTTTCTATTTTCTTTTCCTAAATCTGGTTGTTCGTGGTTTTCATTTCTTTTTATTCCCCATTCTATTTTTTTAGTTGATATTATATTACTACCTGTTTCTATGCTTTTACTTTTTTGTTCCATTACTATACTTAAAATAATTATTAAAAAAATTAAAATACTTATAAATATTATTTTTATAGATTTTTTTCCCATAATCTCCTCCTATAGTTTATTTAATTTTATGATTTTTTTCTTTTCCATAGAACAATCTTTAAGAAAAAGCTCTAACTCTATTCTACCTTTTTCTTTTTTCCCATTTCTTAGTTTTATAACTTAACTTTCAAAAGTTTTATTTATTTCTCATTTTTACAAATTGGATAAATTTGTAAATTTCTATTGACAATATTTGTAATTTATCATATATTGATATTGTTTTTGGAAATATAAGGTATTTTGTTTCTTTTTGTCGGTCGGAACCTTGTTTCCAATTTTTTATAATATACTAAAGAAGGTGATTTTATGCTGAAATTTGCTTTATGCGATGATAATATAAATATTTTAGATAAATTAGAAAAAATGCTTGATAGTATTTTTACTAAAAACAATTTTGATGCTTCTGTTGTTTTTACTTCTACTAATACAAAAGATATGTTGGATTTTGTTAGTAATAACAAAATTGATGTAATTATGCTTGATATACATTTAAAATCTAGTAAAGCAGGTTTACAATTAGCTGAAGCAATTAGAAAATTTAACAAAGATTCTTATCTTATTTTTACTACTGGTCATTTAGAATATGTCATGTTTGCTTATAAGTTTAAAACTTTTGATTATCTTGCTAAACCTATTACTTGTTCCCGATTAGAAGAAACTATTGTAAGATTATTTGAAGATATTAACGGACAACCAAAAAGATATATTAAAATCGATAATAAAAATACGATTATTGATGCATCTGAAATCCAATATATAAAAAGAGATGGAATGAAGTTAATTTTCCATACTTCATCTCGTAATTATGATGCTTATAGTTCTTTCGCTAAAATCCAAGACACTTTACCTAATAATTACAAAAGATGTCACAAATCTTGTATTGCTAATCTTGCTCAAATAAAGGATGTTGAGCCTGTTTCCGGTACTATTACTTTTAAAGATGGTAGCACTTGTGAAATCGGACCTAAATATAAAACAAGTTTAATGGAGGTTTTAAAAGATTATGGAAATTTTGAATAATATTGTATCTATTTTTACAAATTCGAATGAATTGTTAATTAATATAGTACTTTTCATTGCCACTTTTATAGAAAATTATTTAACTATTAAGCTTTTTATAGCAATAACAAAAAGTTATTCTGAAACTAAACAAATTATAACTTATGTTTTTACTATGTCATTTATAAGTTTAATTACGATGTCAATAATTGTTCATCCTTTTAATATTTTTATAAATTATTTTCTCGTGATAATTTTTCAATACTTTATATTTAGAAATAATTTCGTTAAGAGTATTATAGCAAGTGTATTATCAATTATCCTTTTTAATTTAATAAGTATACTAATATTAAACCCTTTCATTACAATATTTAATATTACTAGTGAACAATTAAGCACTATACCTATTTATAGAATACTATACCTTTTACTAATATATCTTATTACCGTAATTTGTATTATAATTCTAAAACATACAAAACTTAATTTTAATTTTTCTGATAATATAGATAAGAAAAATAAAACTGTTATAATATTAAATTTATGTATCGGAATACTAGCTATTGTTATACAATCTATAACTTTGTTCTATTATGTAGATAGATTACCAGTTTTTATTACTTTCTTAGGCTTTATCTCTTTAGTCGTTTACTTTGCACTTAGTATATATACTTTAACAAGAATTTTTAAATTGATACTAACTACTCAAGAACTTGAAAGTACTAAAGAATATAATAGAAGTCTTCGTATTTTACATGATGGTGTTAGAGGATTTAAACACGATTTTGATAATATTTTAACTACTATTGGTGGATATATCGTAACAAATGATATGAAAGGTCTACAAAAATATTATTATGATTTAGAATCTGATTCACAAAAAACAAATAATTTATATTTATTAAATCCAGAAATAATTAATAATGGTGGCATCTATAATTTACTAACTAAAAAATATCATGAAGCTACTTCTAAAGATATTAAAGTTAATATGACTTTTCTTTTGGACTTAAGTACTTTACACATGAAAATATATGAATTTGCAAGAATTTTAGGAATATTACTTGATAATGCTATTGAAGCAAGTAGTGAGTGTAAAGAAAAAATTATTAACTTAGTTTTTAAAAATGATAACAAAAATTCTAGGCAAATAATATTAATAGAAAATACTTATAATAACAAGGTTGTTGATACAGAAAGAATTTTTGAAAAAGGATTATCTAGTAAAGAAAATCATTCAGGAATAGGATTATGGGAAGTTAAAAATTTGGTTAAGAAAAATAATAATGTTAATTTGTTTACTTCTAAAACTAATAAATATTTTTCACAAAAATTAGAAATATACTACTAAAAGAAAGTAGAATAAAAACTACTTTCTTTTATATATGTATCTAATCTTTTTTTATCATACTTTTTGGCATTTTTGGTTGATGGAATATTGCTAATACTGCACATGCTGTATTTGTTGCTTTTGCATATTTTTCTGCTACTTTTGCTAAAAATTTAAACATTGTTTCTCCTCCTTTTAAGAAATATATTAATATAAAATATTACCGGTATATATTTTATATTATACAGTTTCAACTGAAGTATTTCCATATACTTCATATCCGTATTTGCTATTTGTTAATCTATATGCAATTTTAGTTATTGTTAAAGTTTGTATAAAGTTTGCTAAAATCAATATGTTTACAACCATTTGATTTTTCGAAATTAATGCTACTAAAAGTCCAATTGTAAAACTTATATACGATAAAATTTGTTTCTTTTTTCTCACCTTTGTTTCTAATATAGGTATTGCCTCTGTATCAGCTGGAGCATACATTTTTATCATTATAATTCCAAATATCCATATACATAATATTGTAATATATTTAACTACTCCTACTACCTCAAAATATTGAGATATAAATGGAATCAAACAATAAAATGCCGTTGTAAGTAGTATACATCCTAAATGTGTTTTTAAATGAACTCCTCCTGATGCTCCTTTATATATAAATAAAGCTATAAAAGTAAACAAAGTCCATTTAAATATCCCTAATATATAAGCAATTATAAATACTAAGATTATTTTAGGAAATTCTCCTATTATATTTTGCAGTCCAAAATTTATTACTTCTGCTCTTTCATCATCTACATCTGGTAAATTTTTTCTTATTTTATTAGTCAAAAAGGTACAGATTTTATTTAACATTTTTCTCACCTCTTTTTCTAAAAAAATATTATCACTTTTTTTATATATTTTCCTTATATATTTTATGAACAAAGAATAATAATTTATGAATACTAACAATTTATTTTTTATAAACATTTAAAGATTTTTGATAAAAAAATAACTCCCTATTGGGAGTTGGTAGCGAAGATGTGATTCGAACACATGACCCTTCGGGTATGAACCGAATGCTCTAGCCAACTGAGCTACTTCGCCATGTCAAACAACAATATTTATTATAAAGGTAGTTTTTCCATTTGTCAAGATAAAAATACAAGAATTTTAAAAAATTCCTGCACTTTTATCTTTCTTGTTCATCAATTTCTTGTTCTCTACCTTTAAAAACAGTTTCTCTTTCTTGTAATCTAGTCTGCTCTCTTTTAGTTCTTCTTGGTCTTTTACTAACTTTAATATCCTTATGATGTAACATTTCTTCTAATAAACTTACTTCACTTTTAGTTTGGTTTAATATATCACTATATTCTCTATTAAATTCAATTTCTTCCCTATCTTTTTCTTCTTCTAATTGCTCATCAGAACTAAAAAATGACCTTAATAATTCTTTCCATGCTGTTTTTTTCTCTCCAACATTCATTTCTTTCATAATTTTTAAGTCTTCACCTCTCTTTTAAACATGAATTAATTGTACCATAATTCCAGTAAAAAATCAAGTGATTTTTGCAAATTTAATTTAACGGTTTATATATTATCTAAAAATTCATTCAAAACTCCTACGCATCTTTTAGAAGCTAATTCTAAATTTTTATCAAAAGTATTAGCATTTTTACCATCAGGAGTATCTGAAATACCTCTAATAACAATAAAAGGAATATCATCTAAATAGCACACTTGTCCAATTGCTGCACATTCCATATCAACAGCATCTGCATGAAACTTAGCACTTATCTCATCTCTTATAGATATTTCTGAACAGAAAAGATCTCCAGTAGCTATTACACCTGTTCTTATACTAAACTCTCTTTTATCATCATCATTTCCATTAAACTGTCTCTCCTCTTTTAGCTTTTCTTCTACTTTTTCTAAAAAATTTTCATCACAATTAACCTTATCTCCAACACCTGTAATATATCCTTTACTATGACCAAAAGCTGTTATATCAAAATCATGTTGTACAACATGTTTACCAATTAAAACATCACCAATATTAAGCATTGGATTTATTGAAGCAGCCGCTCCCACATTAATTACTTTATCTACCTTATATTTATCTATTAAAACTTGAGTAGTTCTTGCTGCATTTACTTTTCCAACACCACTTTGAACTAATACACATTTCCTATTATTAATTTTCCCTTTAAAAAAATCTAATTCATAAATTTCTTCTAATTCTAAATCTTTCATAATATTTTTAACAGCATTTTTTTCTTCTTCCATTGCCACTATAATTCCTATTTTATCCATATTTTCCACACCTCATACATATTATACAGCAATAACATGCTTATTTCAATGTTTTTTAAAATTTCTATTTAGTACTTGCAACTTTTTTAATTTTAATGTAATATAATAAAGTAAATTGGAAGAAATGCAAAAATAAAAAATTTAAAGAAAGGAGTTAATATTTTTAGTTATAGCGCCAGGACACTAGTTTTAGTGTTGACGAGGTCTAAGGTTATCGAAAATTTCGGCGGGTGCCTTAGTGGCTTTTAGCTTAAGGTCAAAGTATTAATTTGAAAGAACAATAGTAATATTGTAACAAAGAATTAATACAATTAAGCATTATTTTGCATGGCTTTCAATTCCATAAAATAATTTAAAATTTAAAGGAGGATTACTATGTGTGGAATTGTAGGTTACATAGGAACAAAAAAAGCAAGTCCAATACTTATTAATGGACTTTTAAGATTAGAATATAGAGGTTATGACTCAGCAGGAATTGCAACAATGGAAGCTGATGAAATTTCTGTTATGAAAGATAAAGGAAGAGTTAAAAACTTATATAATTTACCAGGAATTGATGATTTAAAAGGAACAATGGGAATAGCTCATACAAGATGGGCAACACATGGAAAACCATCAAAAGAAAACTCTCACCCTCATATTGATAATTCACAAAGTTTTAGTGTGGTTCATAATGGTATTATCGAAAATTATAATGAATTAAGAAAATTTTTAACAGACAATGGTTATACATTTTACTCTCAAACAGACACAGAAATTGTCCCAAATCTTATTCACTATTATTATAATAAAGATGATTCTAATGATGAATTAAAATTGCTTAGAGCTGTAAAAAATGCATGTAAGGATTTAAAAGGAAGTTTTGCATTAGAAATAATATCAAAATATGACAAAAATCATATGATAGTTGTAAGAAAAGATAGTCCATTAGTTATCGGTAAAGGCGATGGTGAAAATTATATATCATCTGACATACCAGCAATACTTTCATTTACAAGAGAATTCTATCTATTAAACGATTTAGAATTTGCTGTTTTATCAAGAGAAACTGTAGAATTTTATGATACAGACCTAAATAAAATTGATAAAAAAGTTCAAACAATAGAATGGAATGCAGCCAGTGCCGAAAAAGATGGCTATGAAGACTATATGTTAAAAGAAATACACGAACAACCAACAGCAATACGTGAAACAATTGGAGCCAAATTAGACGAAGGTACAAAATGCACATTTGACGAATTAGACTTTACAAAAGAATACCTAAAAGGCTTAAACAAAATATATTTAGTAGCATGTGGTACTGCAATGCATGCAGGACTAGCTGCAAAATATATGATAGAACATCTTTGTAAAATACCAACAGAAGTTGATATTGCATCTGAATTTAGATATAGAGATCCTATAATAGATGATAAAACTTTATGCATTTTTATATCTCAATCAGGAGAAACAGCTGATACAATAGCAGCTTTAAAATTATCAAAACAAAAAGGTGCAAAAACATTAGCTATAAGTAATGTAATAGGAAGTTCTATTACAAGAGAAGCAGACTATTCAATATATACACATGCAGGACCAGAAATAGCAGTTGCATCTACAAAGGCATATACATCACAAGTTGTACTTCTTGCAATGCTTACAATTTATTTTGCTGAAACAATGGAAGAATCAGAAGTAGAAGTTCTAAATCTAAAGAAAGAAATTTTAGAATTACCTAAAAAAATAGAAGAAACATTAAAAGCTGAAGAAAGAATAAAAGCATTCGGACATAGAATTTATCAAGAAAAAGATGTATTTTTCTTAGGAAGAGGAATTGATGAAACAGTAGCAAGAGAATCAGCTTTAAAATTAAAAGAAATATCTTATATCCATGCTGATAGTTATCCAGCAGGAGAACTAAAACATGGTCCAATTGCTTTAATTGAAAATGGAATTACTGTTATAGGTATAATGACAGATCCAAAATTAGTAGAGAAAACAGTAAGCAATATCCAAGAAGTTATTACAAGAGGAGCAAAAACTTTAATAATTACAAATCAAGATATAGATAGCAAATTATTTGACACAGTTATCCGTATTCCAGAAACAAGTACCTATATCTCACCTATCCTTTCTGTAATACCTGCACAATTATTATCATATTACATTTCTAAAGAAAAAGGATTAGACGTAGATAAACCAAGAAACTTAGCAAAATCCGTAACAGTTGAATAGGGACGTTTCCTTTTGCTCGAAAACGAGCACTTGGGACACATCTTTAAAACATAAATTATTATTAGGGAGGATAACCTCCCTTTATTTTTACCCTATTAAAAGTTTTACAACTATTAAACATACAACACCTGGAAGTCCAAGTAATCCAATCAAAATACTAGTAAAAAAATTAAGACCAATATGAAATCCAAAATTACTTCCTATTACATTAATAATAAAAATAACAACTCCACCTAAGATAGAATTTAATACCAATTTTAATATCTTTTTTATTGGTACTATAAAAATTCTTCCAAAAATAAAAATAAAACAAATACAAGCTAAATATGTAATAATATTAATGTCCATTCCTATCACTCCAATAACTTTTAAACTCTTTTCATTAGTAATTTTTATGATATAAAATGGACAAATATTACCTTAAAATTTTCTATCCTGCATCTTCATTTAAAAATGTATATTTTTTATTATTAATCATATCAACCTCTATTCCCTTAGCTTTCGCAAGTTTAATTAAATAATCTAACTTTGCTTGATTTGCCTTTATTTGATACGTATAATAATCAACTAACTCATCTTTAGCATATTCAAAATTTCTATTGTCACTTTTTAGTTCTTCTCTTGTTCTAATAATAGTTCTAATAAGTTCAATTTCTTTTTCAAATTCTGTCTTTTCTTTAATCTCAAATTCTCTTCTATACTCTTCTTGCATACTACTCTCCTTTACAAATTAATTTAAAATCCTCTTTTTGCTTTTAGTTTTTTCATTTTTACTATTATATTCCATAAAATATTTTTCTATTCAAAATATTAAAATCAATAAATTATTTTATAAAATGCGATTAATTTCATCAAAATACTTGTTTTTTTCCTCATTTTATAGGATAATATATATGTATTATTTTGTTATAGATTATAATTGAAAGGATTTTTCAAATGAAATATGTAGATAAATTTTTAAAAGTGCTAGGCACTGATAGAAACACATTTGCAACATATGTTTTAACTTTGATTAGTGTATATTTAGCAGTTGATAGATTAGTAGAAATGTTACTTATGATATTTACAGGTGTATCATATTCATATTGGGGACCAATTAGCTATACATTTGCACTTGCTTGTCCTGTATTTGCTTATCTATTCTCAGGACAATCAAAGTTCTCAAGTTCTAAAGCCAAAAAAGTAACATTATTTTATTTATATGTTATAGGTCTATATATAATAGCAATATCGATGTTTACTCAGTGGCTTAATATGGGAGCATGGTTATTACTTTTATCAATACCTAACTATGTAGAACTCATCACTGATTTTTCTGACTTAGTAACACCTGCAATGGTAAGTATTTCACTTTATTTACCGCTTGCGACAATATTCCCATTCTTTAAAAAGTTATTCTTCGGTGTTAATGATAACTTAGCTCAAATTCGTTCTATCTGGGATTATGGTGGAATTAGTTTAGCTGGTAAACCGGAAAACACAGGAGTATATTCATGTGAAGTATATTTTGCAAATGATAGTGAAACAGGAAAAACTGTTACAATACCAGAAGAATCAAGATATCAGTCATTGTTTGTATGTGGTGGTTCTGGTTCTGGTAAAACATCTTTAGTATTTGAACCATTATTTGCAAGAGACTTAGAGAAAAAATATTTCTTTAAAGAAGTTTCAAAAGAAATGGGATTTACTGCCCTAAGAACAGGATTAGCAGTTTTAAACGCACCTTATGAAAACGATTATCTAAATGAAAACTTTAACCTAAACATGTTAGTCCCTGCTGACGGAAAAGAAACTCTTTTTAAGGCTTATTTGAAGAAGATGATATTATCTTCAGTTGGAACTGACATAACATATAAAAATATAGGCCTTACACTTATGGCTCCAGACTATGAAATAATTAGTCATATGATAAATGTATGTGATAATTTTGGTATTAAATATAATTTAATAGATCCAAATGATCCAAACTCAGTAGGATTAAATCCATTTGTATATGAGGATTCTTCAAAAATTGCAACTGTAATATCATCTGTAATAAAATCCATGTATAACACTTCACACGCAGACATTGACGAGGCATATAAAGAAGATATTGTAATACAAGCAATTGAAAATTTAGCAGTATTATTAAAAGAAGTTTATCCAAGAATGAATGAAGGAAAACTTCCTAATATGGAAGATATGCTTAAAATGTTTACTAATTTTGATTTAATAGAAAAAATGTGTAAAATATTAGAACACGAAATAGAAAATGATGATTTTGCACAAGATAAATATAGAGTATTACTAACATATTTTAAGAAAAACTTTTATACAGATGCACCAGCAAGACCTACTATGGAAAAATATATATATTCAGTAGTTAGTCAATTAGATAATTTACTTAGAATACCTGGTATCAAAGGAATTTTATGTAATAGATATAATAACATAAACTTTGATAATGTACTTAAAAACTCAGAAGTTATATTTATATGTACAAGACGTGGTGATTTAGGTGCTGCAGGTTACAAAGCATTTGGATTATTCTTCTTACTTACTATGCAAAACTCAGTTTTAAGAAGACCTGGCGTAGAAGCCTCAAGAGTTCCATATTTTGTATATATAGATGAATTTTCAGATTTCATATGCAAAGACACGGCAGCAATGTTTACAATGTATAGAAAATATAAAGTTGGAACAACAATTTCAACACAAAGTCTACAACAATTAGAAACACCTGAATTACCTGTAAACTATAGAAGTACTATACTTTCTAACTGTGCAAATAAGATATTTACAGGTAATGGTGAATACGATGAACTAAAATGGTGGGAAGGCGAATTTAGTAACCATAGAGAATGGACATATACAAATAACATGGATATGGAAAAAGGCGAATATGATTCTAAATATGGAAATGTTAAATGGGAATATGTTGCTAACTTTAAAGCAGGTAAACTACAAGGCCTAGGTGCTAAAGACTGTGCTTATATGGTTAGAACCCCTGGTGGAAAACTTATGGTAGGCCCTGCAAAACTAGCTTTCCTAGAATCAAAGTATAAAGAACCACATAAAATAAAAACTTATGATTTTGGTAAATATTCTGATGGTGTAACAACAGCTACTGAAGATGATACATCAAGTAAAGCACATAAGAAATTTAACCCAAGAAATATTGATTTTAAAGATAAAAATAATGAAATAGACCCAATACAAACAGACACTAGTGATTCTAATTATCTTTTTGATAATCAAGATGCAATAGTAGTTAATTTTAAGAAAAGAAAGAAAAACTAGTATTTTAGGAATGATAGTAAAAATGATTAAAAAAATACATCTTTTATAAAAGGTGTATTTTTTTATTTCTTATTTTTAGAAACTGTTTTTTTCCTCCGTCCCAAAAAACAGCTAAAACTGTATTCCTATTATTTGAATTATTATTCCCGAAACTACTCCTATAGAATATAATAGTCCAGTTATTTTTAAATTTTGTTTTATACCTTTATTAGTTCTAAATAAAACTATTAATCCAACACCAGCACCTACTAATAGTCCTGAAATCATTGTTGCCACTGGTATTACATTTTGTAAATATAATTGTGTTAAAATTACAGATGCGGCACAATTAGGAATCAAACCTATTATTCCACCAAGTATTGGTCCAAAAATTGGATTTGATTGTACAAAACTCTCAATTGTACTTTCTCCTATAAAATGTATAATTATATTAATCACAAATGTTATTATTAAAATAAATATAAAAATATTTACAGTATGTTTTAATGATGATTTAAAAATTCCATGTTCACAATGACAATGTTCTTTCTCACATAAATCTATTATTCTCTCCTCTTCTCCGTCTTTTTTTCTTAGTCTCAATATTAAATCAATTATAAAACCTGCAATCATTCCTATTAATACTTTTACACCTAATATTTTTAAAAGTGTAGAAATAGAAGCTCCTTCTGATATAAAAATTGGTATCATTTCATCTGATGTTGATAAATATACTGAAATTAATGTACCAAGTGTTATTACTCTTGCCGCATATAAATTTGTAGCAGCTACTGAAAATCCACATTGTGGAAATGCTCCTAATATACTTCCTATCAATGGACCAAATTTTCCTGATTTTTTAATTGTTTCCTTTGCTTTTTTGCTTGTTTTATGTTCAATATATTCCATTATTAAATATGTAATAAATAAAAATGGTAATAATTTTATTCCATCTATTAATGTATCTGATATAATTTCTAACACTCATTTTCACCTCTTTCAACTTTATTATAATAACATATTTTTTTTTAAAAGTAAAGAGAAAGAGTTACTTTTAAAAGCAACTCTTCCTCCATGAACATCCTCTAATTAAAGGTTTCTGCAGTAGAAACACCATAAAGTTTTTCAAGCTCAGAAATCGAAATTTTGTACTCGCTTATGTTTCCTTGAGTTGTCCAGCTAACGAAGCTATAGCCCATCTCGGTAAGAGTTCTCTCCAAGTCCTTAATTTCCCCATCGTCCAAGACATTGAGAATAAAAAAGTCATCTTCTGAGAACTTATACCTAAACCAGATGTTACCTAGCGTTTTTAGCCTTTTACTCTCAAGCTCAACAAGCCTTATCATTGCATTATTAAGTGTTTTGAGCCTAGGAACCGTAATCTTATACAAAACAGCATCCATGTCGTTTCTTTCACACTTATATGTATAGCCTGCTTCTATAATGTTCGTTGAGTTGTCTTCTGTGCAGTCAATCTTCCTGATTACAATGCAGACCTCCTCTCCTCGATGTTCGTACATTCGAAACCGTATTCCCAAGCTATCGAGCCTTCTTGTTTCTATTTGCAGATTTTTTGTAATGTCCATATTCCTCCTACTTTCGTCCAACAGCTATACTGCATACTTAAATTATACCACTTTTTGTTTTTTTGGTCAAACTGATTAACAATCCCTTCTATATCTTCCACATATTCTTCCTGTTCTTCCATTATTATTAGAATTTGGTATTACATTAATTCTTGCATTTACTCCATTGCTTCCTATATTATTACAACTGTTACATTGCGTATTACAACAATTATTATTTGAATTTTGCAAATTAGAATTTATTGTTAATAAATCATTATTTTCTCCATTTGAGCAATTACTTGATATAGTAAGTAAATTACCATTCTCATTATTTTCACAACTACTCCTTATTGTAAGCAATTCATTATCATTATTATTATTTTCTCTATTAGAACAACAATTATTTCTTCTCCTACATTCTAATTCTTCTTTTATTCTATTTATAATGCATACTAATTTTGCAGTTACATAACTAATTAATGTATAAATAATTGTTGCAATTAAAAAATTAATATTATTTATTACAAAAGTAATAATCAAAAATATTGAAAAAATAATTCCAGCAACCAATATAGGATTTTTTAATATTTTTTGTAACGCAATTGAAATAATGATTACAGCGAGTGGAAGTGCAAAAAATAATAGTAAAACATTCATATTCATTCTCTCCTTTATGTTTTACTATATTTTATGCATATTTCATTTTTTTGTTAATAAAATATATATTATACTTTCTACTTGTTTTATTTGTCTTTTTTTAATCATATTCTACTTTTACCAAAAACAAACCTTGTGGTGCTAAAGTCTTCCCTGCATATTGTCTATTTTTAGAATTTATTATATCATTTATTTCTTCAGGTTCTATTTTACCAAGTCCAACATCTACTAATGTTCCTGAAATTATCCTCACCATATTATACAAAAAACCATTTCCTGTAAGTTCTATCCATATCCTCTCATTTTCTTTTTCTATTATCTCTGCTTTATATATTGTCCTTACACTACTTTTGCTACTTGTTCCACTTGATTTAAATGCTTTAAAATCATGTTCTCCTTCAAAGTACTTTACAGCCTCTTTCATTTTTTCTATATCTAATTTTTGTGGTATATGTGTTTCTAAATTTCTATAAATACTACTTCCATATTTTGAATTATTAATCACATATCTATAAGTCTTTTTCTTACAACTAAGTCTACTATGAAAGTTTTCATCTACTTCTTCAGCTGATTTTATTCTAATTGAACTTTTTATATTACTATTAATTGCAATAGGAAATTTTTCTATTGGCAAATTGGAATTAGTTTTAAAATTTGCAACCTGTCCGTATTGCATGTACTCCTCTATCCGTTCTTCCCGACGCCATTAATTCTATTTTTTCCCCTGTTATCTTTTCTATTGCCTTTTCGATAGTTCCTTGTATATTTAGTTTTTCAGGTTGTTTTTGCCAACCGATTAAAATCTTTTCCGTCATATTCTATTATAAGTCTAATATTTCTCAAACTCATCATCTCCTAAAATAGCTAAAAGTCGCGTTTTTGCGACTTCTAATATTTACTTTTTCTAATTATTTCTCTTCAGTTTTTTTTACTTTATTTTTTAATTCATTTTTTTCTCTTTTCAATTTTTCCCTCAAATTTCTTATTTTATTTCTTCTTTCTTTTTTTTCAACAGCAAATCTTTTTGTTACTATATTACTAATTAATATTTTCTTTAAAACATCTTCTCTAACATCTGCAATTAAAGTTCCATCTTTTGCAACTGAAATTTTTCCTGTTTCTTCTGATACAACGACTACTACACTATCAGATTCTTTAGATGCTCCAATAGCTGCTCTATGTCTTGTTCCTAATTCTTTTGCGATATCTTTGTCATCTGCTAATGGAAGTACGCAAGCTGCTGCTGCTATTTTATTTCCAGATATTACAACTGCTCCATCATGAAGTGGTGTTTTTGGCTCAAATATATTTACTAGTAATTGAGGTGAAACGTCTGCATCTAAAGGCACACCCGTTGCTATTATGTCTTGAATTTTTATATCTCTTTCAATTACAATTAAAGCTCCAGTTTTAGTTTTTGCAAGCTCTGTTGCTGCGATTACTATTTTATATATATCTTCTTTGGTTTTAGTTGCTAAATCTTTATCAATTCCAAAAAATTTTCCAAGTTTATTAGTTCCGAAGTTGTTCTAAAGCACGTCTTAGCTCTGGCTGGAATATTACAATAATCGCGATAACTCCTAAATTCATAATACCTGTCAAAATCCAATTTAATATTTTTAAATTAAATACTCCACTTAAAGCTGTTGCAATTATTAATAAAACAATACCTTTTATTAATTGCCAGGCACGAGATCCTTTCACAACTTTAAAGAAACAATATACTAAAAAGCATACGATTGCTAAGTCTAATATTAATGTTACAAGTTCAAATGGATTATTTTGTAAAGATTTTATATATGCAACTATATTATCTTTATAAAAATTTTCCCAATTCATTCCTAAATCTATTACCATAAACTTTTCTCCTATTTTACTACATTAAAGCATATACAAGTGTTATTGCTGTTCCTCCCACCATTAATATTGCTAAAACACCTGCTGTTACTTTAACGAATATTTGTCCTTTATCATATTTATTATGTTGTTTTTTTTCTATATTTTTCTCTTTTCTATTTGTTTTTTTCAACTTAAATCAAATCCTTTCGTTTAATATTCTTTTTTATTATAGCACATTTTAATATTTTTTCAAACATTTATTTCTATTTTCCATAACTTTCTATTTTATAACTTTTATAATAGTTTTTAATTTTTCTTGTTTTTCATTTCTTATTTTTATAATTTGTTTTACCTCTTCTTTTGCTTTTTCTAATTGCCCTGGTTTGTTTATATGAAGATATGCTATTACTTCATCTTTTGAAACAATGTCTCCAACTTTCTTTAATAATACTATTCCAACTGATTTATCTATTTTATCGTCTTTCCTTATTCTTCCCGCTCCTAAACTGCATGCTAATTTTCCAATTTCTTTTGCATCTATATTATAAACATATCCAGATTTTTCACTATATATTGGCTCAATATATTTTGCTTCTTCAAAATTTTCAGCATTTTCAATATATGATATGTCTCCACCTTGTGTTTTTACTAACTCTTTAAACTTTTCAAATGCTTTTCCATTTTGTAAATTTTCTAATAATAATTTTTTAGCTGTATCAAAATCTTCTGCTTTTTTTGCCAAAACTACCATATAACTTCCTAGTTCTAATACAACCTCTTTTACATCTTCTGCTATTCTACCGTTCAGAGCTTCAATTGCTTCTTTTACTTCTAATGAATTTCCTATATTATGCCCTAATGGCTCTTCCATATTTGTAATTACACATACCGTTTCTCTTCCTGCTAATTTCCCTATTTTAATCATTTCTTCTGATAATTTTTTTGCAGATTTTATATCTTTCATAAAAGCTCCACTTCCTACTGTCACATCTAATACAATTTTATCTGCTCCACTTGCAATTTTTTTACTCATAATACTTGATGCAATTAATGGTATGCTCTCTACACATGCTATTGTATCACGTAATCCATATAATTTTTTATCTGCTGGAGCTAAATTTAATGTTTGTGAAATCATACTAATACCTATTTTTTCCACATTCTGTACAAAATTGTTGATATCTATATCTGTTTTATAACCTGGAATTGCTTCCAATTTATCTACCGTTCCTCCAGTAAATCCTAACCCTCTTCCTGACATCTTTGCAACTGGTACTCCTAAAGATGCTACTAATGGCAATAATATTAAAGAAACTTTGTCCCCCACTCCTCCAGTTGAATGTTTGTCTACAATTATTTCATTTAGTTTTGATAAGTCAAGAATTTCTCCAGAATGAGCCATTGATAAAGTTAAATTTACTGTTTCTTCATCTGTCATCCCATTTATAAATATTGCCATAACAAGTGCGGATGCTTGGTAATCTGTTATTTCACCATTTGTATATCCATTTATAAAAAACTCTATTTCTTTTTTTGATAATTCCTTTTTATCTCTTTTCTTTTCAATAATATCTAATATTGTCATAATTCCTCCAATTATCCATTTGTGAAATGTTTTGTAAAACTTATTCTATGTATAGGGCATAGTCCATATTCTTTTATTGCTGCTATGTGTTTTGCAGTTCCATATCCTTTATTTGATAAAAAACCATACTGTGGATATATTTCATCCCACTGTCTCATTATTCTATCCCTTGTTACTTTTGCAAGTATTGATGCTGCTGCTATATTATAACACCTAGCATCTCCTTTTACTAATGGTTCATATGGTATACCTCTTGTATTTATATGTTCTAATGCATCTACTAATATTAAATCAGGTTTTACATCTAATCCATCTATTACTTCTGTTACTCCTTGTTTTGTTGCATTTAAAATATTTATTTCATCTATTACATTCTGATCTATTACAGCTATTGAATAGCTTATTGCCTCTTCTCTAATTATATCGTATAATTTTTCTCTTCTTTTTTCTGTTACTTTTTTAGAATCATTTACAAATTCTATCATAGAATCTTGAGGCATAATTACTCCTGCAACAACTACTGGTCCAGCTAAAGGACCACGGCCTGCTTCATCTATTCCACATATATTTTTAAATCCTTTATTATATAAATCTTTTTCTATTTCTTTTAATTTTGTTAGTCTTTCAATTTCTTTTTCCTTCATTTCTATTTCCTTTAAATTTCAATATTTTCTATATCTGTTAATGAGTATTTCCCGTTATAACCAATTGTATTATAAACTTCTTCTACTTCTGCATTTTCGTCATCTAATTGTACTATATATTTTTCATTTTCTTCTAATTTTATATCTCCTAGTCCCCAATATGATAAAGTTTCTTTTGTTACTTCATATAAATTATCTCCTTGCGGAATTCCAGAAGGTGCTGTGTCTACTTTACTCATGCTTGCAGTACCCAAATAAAGTTCTTGCCTTACACTACTTTGTTTTTCGTTATAATCACTCGCTGTTGGAAGCCCAATTTTTGTATTTGCTTCTTCTACTAATCCCTTTGCTTTTGCTTTTATTAATAGCATATTTGTTTCTAACTCTTCTAAATGTGCTTTTTGAATTGTGTCTCTTCCATAATTTATTCCTATACCTGCTATTATTAACAATACTATAATCGTTGTAACCAATGCTGTTAATGTTATTCCTTTTTCTTGTTTTATTATCATCATTTAATTCACCCTTTACTTTTTATTTTCTAATATTATATATTTTAATATTGTTTTTTTCAATAGAAAAATTCAAAGTTTATTTAATTAAGTTAGAATTTTTTCAAGAATTTGTCATAAATATTTTTTTACTTAATATATTATATAAATATTTTTTAAGGAGAGATTTTTATGTTTGATGATTATCCAAATATACCATATGTAGGTTTTAAAGACGAAAATGTTAAAACACCTATCACTTTTGTTGCACAGCGTCAAAGCATTCAACCTGGAATGGAATACGAGATGAAACCAAATCCAATTTTTGAAGATCTTAATTATATTCCTTCTGGTAAGTTAAAAGATAAAATTGTGATTATTTCTGGTGGTGATAGTGGTATTGGAAGAGCTGTAAGTATACTTTTTGCTAAAGAAGGTGCTAATATTGTTATTAGCTATTTAAATGAACATGAAGATGCAAATTATACTAAAAAAATTATTGAAAGTTATGGTAGAAAATGTGTATTAATACCAGGAGATTTACGTGATGAAAAACTTTCTTCTTATATTACAGATGTTGCAATAAACACTTTTGGTAAAATTGATATTTTAATTAATAATTGTGGTGTTCAATTTCCTCAAAATAGTATTTTAGATATCTCAAGTAAGCAATTAAAAGACACTTTTGAAACAAATATTTTTACATTTTTCTATTTAACTAAAGCTGTACTTCCACATTTAGCACCTAATAGTAGTATTATAAATACTACTTCTATTACTGCTTTTGATGGAAAGAAAAATTTAATAGATTATTCTGCAACTAAAGGTGCTATAACTGTTTTTACTAAATCTCTTGCTCTTTCTTTAGCCGACCAAAAAATTAGGGTAAATGCTGTTGCACCAGGACCTATCTGGACTCCTCTTATTCCATCTTCTTTTACTGAAAAAGAAGTTGAAATTTTTGGTACTGAAACACCTTTAAAACGTGCTGGTCAGCCTTTTGAACTTGCTCCTGCTTATCTATATCTTGCAAGTGATTTATCAAGATATGTAACTGGTCAAATTATTCATGTAAATGGTGGAACTATTGTATAGCAAAGAAAATAGCCATATGATTTTCATATGACTATTTTTAACAATAAAATTTCATCTCGTCTTCACCATATTTTTCTCTCCATTTTGAAACTATCTTTAAATAATATATAGGAACTATTTCTAGTAATCTATTTAATTCTTTTTCTGGTATTCTTCCATTATTATTAGCCAAAATACAGCCTCCTGCTTTCGTTAGCCATACTTTAGTTGAATTTGGTGTTGGCTTTCCTTTAGAGATATGGATATGTATAGGTTCACTATTCTCATTTGACCAAAAATAAATTTTATATACGCATTACTTCTAAAATACTAGGCACTCTTTATTCCTCCTTCTCTGGCATATTTAAAAAATAAATGTGCACCTTTTTCTACAACCTCTCTAAATTCTTGTATTTCCTCGTCAGTATAATCTCCTTCTTTTTCTACAATATCATAACTTGGAAGTTCAAAACCTACTGTATCAAATCCATTTTCAGTAGGTCTTTCAAAAGAAATTCTTATATATTCTTCTCCATTTTCCTTTTTTCTTATATCTGAAAAAACTACTAATGTTTCATCTGGATATTTTGCAAATTCATAAACCATTATATTTCACGCTCCTGTTCTCAACTTTCATATTATAAGTATAACACAAATTTTGAAAAATTACTATAAATTTTACAAAAATAGCCATATGATTTTCATATGACTATTTTTATTTATATAATTAGCATTTACAACAACAAGCTTTTTTTGTTTTCTTTTTATTGCAAAGCATTAATATTATTGTTAATAATAATAGTAAACCAAGTATAACAGCTAATACGATTATTGCAGGTAAAGCACCTAAAATAGTTGAAGATAAAGCTGCTCCAATTATTAATCCTATTACTAAAGTAAATAATGAAAGTAAAATAACAGCAACAATTCCTAAACAATTTTTCTTATCTTTACATTTTCTATCATTATTATCAAAACAATAAACTGTATCTTGTGGCTCCATTATCTTTTTGCACCTCCAATATAGTATTTTATTTAATACTATATTGTATTATATGTCTAATTTTGTATTTTGGTTATTTATTAAATCTAATTTTCATCTGCTTTCTTCTCTATTTTAGTAATTATTTTTTTTGCTTTCTCTCTTTCTAAAATAATAACATGTCCACACCCTTGGCATTTTAATTTAAAGTCTACTCCTATTCTTGTTATTTCCCAAAGTTTACTTCCACATGGATGTTGCTTTTTAGTTCTTACAATATCACCTATTTTGTATTCCATAATAACTCATTCCTTATCCTAACTCTTCTATTGCCTTTTTAAATCTTTCTGCTACTTTATCTTTTCCTAAAACTTTCATAATCTCATACATGTCTGGAGTGTTAGTTCTTGAAGTTAATGCTACTCTTAATACTGTACTTACATCACCTACATGAGCTGTATATTTTCCTGGATTTTCTTTAAACTCTTTAACTTCTTTTGCATAGCCTAATTCTCCTGAAAGTTCCTTTATTTTATTAAACCATATTTGTTTATCATCATTATCATCATAATATTTTTCTATATAAAGAGTTAATATTTTTTCTATTTCTTCTTTATTATTTATTACTTGATATGGATAATCTTGTTTTTTATTATAAAATAATTCATCATACATATATTCTATATTTTCTTTAACATCTGACCATTTTGCTATATCTTTTCTAGGTTTCTTATTTCCTCTTTCTATTCCAAATACTTTTAATGAATATTCTTTATCTTCTAAAACTTTTTCCAATTCCTCATCATGTCTTTTTGCCCATTTTAATGCTTCTACATAAACTTCTTCTGCTGTAAATTTAGATATTACAGTTTTTCCTACATCTAATAACTTAACCATGTCAAAAAGGGCACCACTTACACTCATTTTATTTAATTGTAATTGGAATTCTTCTAAACTTTTATTAGGATTTGCCCTTCTCCAATTTTCAAATGTAGAGTTTGCAATATTTAATAAATATTCCTTAACCGCTTCTTTTGGAATTCCTTGTTCTTCATAATAACTTACTGCCGCTTCAGGATCTTTTCTTTTACTTAGTTTTCTTTTATTACCATTATCATTTTTCATGATTGGTGCTATATGTGCATATTTTGGTGGTTTAAATCCTAATTCATGGAACAATTGTATATGTAATGGAACTGAAGAAAGCCATTCATCTCCACGAATAACATGTGTTGTTCCCATTAAATGGTCATCAACTGCGTGTGCAAAGTGGTATGTAGGTAATCCATCTGCTTTGATTATAACAATGTCTTGGTCATTTTCAGGAAACTCCACATTACCTTTTATAACATCTTTATGTTTTATTTTTCTATCTTCTCTACCTGGTGATTTAAAACGTATTATATATTTTTCTCCATTTTTAATTTTTTCTACCATTTCCTCAACAGTAAGATGTCTACACTTTGCCCATACACCATAATATCCCGGTCTAATTTTTGCCTCTTCTTGTTTTTTTCTTATTTTTTCTCCTTCTTCAGGAGTGCAAAAACATGGATATGCTTTTCCCTGTTCTATTAAATATTTTGCATATGTTTGATATATATCTTTTCTTTTTGACTGTTTATAAGGTCCATATTCTCCTTTTTCTTCAGTTTCTGAAGTCATTCCTTCATCAGGTTCTAAATCAAAATCTTTTAAAGATTTTACTATATCTGTAACACCATTTTCAACTTCTCTTTTTTGATCTGTATCTTCTATTCTTAAGAAAAATACCCCTTCTGTTTGATTTGCAAGTTTTTTTGCAATTAAACTTTGATAAAGCCCTCCTATATGTACAAAACCAGTTGGACTTGGTGCAAATCTTGTAACAATTGCTCCTTCTTTTAAATTTCTTCTTGGATATTTTTCCTCATAATATGATATTTCTTTGCTATTAGGAAATATTAAATCTGCTAAATCTTTATAATCCATTTTTACCTCTCCTTAAATTCTAAATTGACATTGGAATTATACCACAATTTAAAGGAAAAATCAAAACTTATTTTTAAGAAATTTACAAAAATAACTCTTTCTATATAATTTAACAGCAAGAGTTATTTTGTGAAAATTTGTATAAGAAGGCTTATTATAAGTTTTATATTTTCATTTATTTCATTTCTAAATTAATTTACTAAATGTATATCTCCATATTTTTTATCATAAACAGATTCTTCTAAAATTTTTATAACATTTCCTTTGGTTATTTTTAATTCTGTTTCCATTTTTTCTTGTGTTTCTCTTACAAATACTAAATTAGTATTTATTATTTGTACTTGACTATTTAAAGAATTGACAAGTTTTTTTATTGAATTTTGACTTTTTATTAATTTATCCTGTTTTTTCTTTAAATCAATAATATTTTCTTCCAATGTACCTTGTCTCTTCTCCATTGTACTTTGTCTTTTTTCCATTGTACTTTGTCTTTTCTCCATTGCAAGTTGTCTTTCCTCCATCGCAAGTTGTCTTTCTTCCATTGTAAGTTGTCTTTCTTCCATTGCTATTTGTCTTTCTTTAATTTCACTAAGAATATTTAAAATTTTTTCTTCCATATCATCACTCCTTTCATTTTTATTGTTATTAATTTATCGTTTAAGCATATCTAACTAAAACTGCTAATTTCTATTCACCTTTATATAAAATATATTTTACTATTAGCCTTCTTTTTAGTCAATACTAAATCTAAAATATTCTTGAAGATTAGAATGTAAAACTATTGAAAATTTAGACTTTTTTTGATAATTGAAATAAATTTAAAAATAAAACTTTTTCATATAATAACATATAATTTTAAAAAAATCAAATCAAACATTAATTTTTTTTCAAACTTTTTATCCACCAATCAAAAACATTTAATATCTATATTTATTCAATTTAATCCTTGTTGTCACATATTATGTAAAGAAGGAGGTTTTTTTATGAATTATAAAAATAAGTTTCTTATATTATTTTTAACAATATTTTTTATGCTTTTCTCTTTTATTCCTTCTCTTGCTTTTGGGCCTTCTAGTTCTACAATTTATCAAGGAATAGATGTTAGTTCATGGCAAGGAAATATTGACTTTGCTAGTGTAAAAAATTCTGGTATAGAAATTGTTTATATAAAATCAAGTGAAGGAAGCACTTATATAGATCCATATTTTGAAAAAAATTACCAAAATGCAAAGGCAAATGGACTAAAAGTAGGTTTTTATCATTATGTAACAGCAAGAAGTACTGAAGAAGCTAGAAACCAAGCAAATTTTTTTGCTCGTGTAATTTCAGGAAAACAACCTGATTGTAGGCTTGCTATGGACTTTGAATCTTTTGGAAATTTAAGTATTAGCCAAATAAATGAAATCTCAAAAGTATTTTTAGAAACACTTTCAAGTGTCACTAATAAAGAAGTTCTAATTTATAGTAATAGCTATTCAGCAAGAACTATTTTCAGTTCTGATTTAGCTATTTATCCACTTTGGGTTGCAAATTATGGAGTAAGTGAACCAGGTCGGAAATGATAAATGGTCGACTTGGGTTGGTTGGCAATATACCAGTACAGGAAGAGTCTCTGGCATTTCTGGTAATGTAGATAGAAATAGATTCACTGATGGGGTATTACTATCTAACACAACACCTCTTCCAAGTCCCGAAACTCCAACACAAGATAATACAATTATTTACACTGTAAAACCAGGTGATACTCTAAGTAAAATCGCAAGAGAATATGGAACTACTGTAAATGAAATTGTTTCTTTAAATCCCTCTATTAAAAACCCTAATTTAATTTATCCAGGTGAACAATTTACTATTAAAAACAATGGAAACTCAAATACTTCTAATACAATAATTTATACTGTAGTTTCTGGAGACACATTAAGTCAAATAGCATCTAAATATAATACAACTGTATCTAATTTAGTAGCTATTAATAATATTAGTAATCCTAATTTAATTTATCCTGGTGAAAAAATTACAATTACTAGTAACACTACAAATTTAGGTAATGAATGTGGAAAAGTTTTATATACTATAAAAAGAGGAGACACTTTAAGCGAAATCGCACAAGAATATGGAACTACTGTAAATGAAATTGCTACTTTAAATAATATTTCAAATCCTAATCTTATTTATGCCGGAAATATTATTAGAATTTCTACATGTAGAAAATAAACATGGAAATAATTTTCCATGTTTATCTATAAAATCGCACCAATTATTCCAGCCTCATTACCTAATACCGCTGTTTGTATATTAATTTTTTCTCTCTTATTAAATAATAAATTTTTAGTTAATAATTCTTTTTTCAAATCATCTAATAATACATCCTCAAAATACACAAAACTTCCACCTATTCCAATAGCTTCTGGCTCAAATATATTAACTAAATTTGATATCCCTATAGCTAAATTTTCTACAAATTCTCTTTTTATTTTTTGTATTAACTTATAATTTTTATCATCTTCATTAATATTTTTTATTATTGAATGCAATTCCTTCCCAGAAACTTTTTCATCATAACCTAACTCTTTTCTTAAATTATTTTTAAAAACTTTCATAGAAGCATATTTTTCAAAACAACCTTTTTTCCCACAATTACATTCTATACCATTTTTTTCAATTACCATATGTCCAATTTCACACCCTGGTAAACTACCTGTATCTAACAATTTATTATTTATTATAACAGCTCCCCCGACACCAGTTCCTAATGTTAAAAATAATATTCTATTATACTGTTTTAATGCCCCATATGTACTTTCTGCTATTGCTGCTGATTTTGCATCATTTTTTATTTTTATAGGGAAATGTATTTTTTCTTCCAACTTGTCCACAATTTTATAATTTTTTAGACCTAAATTTACTGATTTTACTATTTCTCTATCATTTACTGTTCCCGGTATTGCAATTCCAATTTCTATTATCTTATATTCTTCTTTAAACTTTTCTACTGCATCTACAATTGTTTTTTCTATCACATCTTTAACTTCTTTTGTAACAATACCTTTCAGCTTTTTTTCTATTTTATCTAAAATTTTTCCATTTTTATCAATTACACCTATTGCTATATGGCTTCCACCTAAATCTATTCCTATTTTCACCTGTTTCTTCTCTTTCATATATCCTCCTTTATCAAGTCGTTTTAAGGATATATAAAAACGACTTTTATTTTTTTATATATTTTTCTATTTTATTCTTATAATTTTTTATACTTTCTCTTTTTTTCTCTATTTGTTTTTTATATAATTCCATTAATTTTTCTATATCTTTCTTAGAAATTTCACTTTCTGTTATTTTTCCTTCTTCATATCTTTTTTGTAATTCTAAAATTCTTTCTTTTTCTATTTCCATTTTTTCTTCAACCATTTCTATTATCTTCCTTTAATTTTTTCTTTTTATTACTTTTTATAAACTTTATCTATTTTCATTATCTTTGATTTCTATACTCTCTTCTTCATTTTTATCGCATTTATCTCGACTGTTTTTTTCATCTAATCTCTCACATTCTTCTAATAACTCTTTTGCTTGTTCTTCCATTCTTTCTAATTTTTCCTTCTGTGCTCTTAACCTTCTTAAAATTTTACCTTGTGGAAACTTCACACCTACATTTTGGAGAGCTTCAAAATCTTCGTCTACTAATTGCTCGCATCTTCTTATTAGTTCTTTTTTATATTTTTCAATTAGTATTTTTGTATCTGACACATTCTCTTCTTGTGAATTCTCACTTTTTTCACTTATTTGCATATATTTTATTACAGTTCTTACCATATCGTGTAATGTCAATTCATTTCCTCTCCATATTATTCCTGCATCCTCTACTGCAATTATTTGTTCTTCGCTTAACTTTCCATCTCTTTTTTCTCTTCTTATTATACGTTCTCCCCTTTTACTTCCTCTTCCATTTACAAAATCTCTTATTTCGTCATCTACTGTTCTTTCTTTTCCTCTCCATACTATTCCCGCATTTTCTACTGCAATTATTTGTTCTCTACTCAACCATCCATTTCTTTTTGCTCTTCTTATTATGCTTTCTCCTTTTTTACTTCCTTTTCCATTTATCAAATCTCTTATTTCATCATCTAGTGTTCTTTCTTTTCCTTTCCATATTATCCCCATATTTTCCAGCTTTTCTATTTGTTCTAACGTAAGTTTACCATTTTTCTTTGCCCTTCTTATTATTGTTTCATATTTTTTTACTTCTGGTGAATTTTCTTGATTTCCATTTTCACAATGTTTTATATAATTTTCTATAATTTCTTCAAGTGACATTTCTCTATTTAATTTTTCATTTATGCTTTCTAATACCTCTTTTATTTCTCTTTGTAATTCGATTACATTTATAGTATCAATTGTCTCTTCTCTTTTTGATTGCTTTCCATTTTCATTTTTGTCATCATTCCTGCTTTCTTTTTTTCTTACTTCTTGTACTCTTTTTACAAATCTATATATATAATTACTATTTTCTATATTATTTACTAAGTCTAATACTAAAGGTGTTCCTTTATTTCCAACTGATAATGCTCTTCCTAATTGTTGCATATATATTATTGGCGACTCTGTTTGCCTTAGCATTATAACTCCGTCTATCCCATCTATATGTATTCCCTCATTTAATTTATCTACTGCAAATAATAAATTAATTCCTTCTTCTGATTTTTTAAAGTCTTCTAATGTTTTTTCATTTAAACTTTCTCTTTTTCTTGATGATATTGCATATAATTTTAAATTTTCTTCATCTTCTAATATAGTTTTAAGTTCAATCATTTTTTTATGCATATCTTTTATATTTTTACAAAATACAATGTATTTTCCATCACTTTTTCCACTTTCTTTTCCTATATATTTTCTAATTATTTCTCTAAAACCTTCTGTTTTTCCAACTAAGTCTTTTGCTTTTTTTATTTTTTTCCTTAATTCTTCTTTTAAGTCTTTATTTCCTATTTTTTCAACCTTATTTTCCATTTCATTTATCATTCCGGTAAATGAATACATAGCATTTATATATATTCCTGGATTTATTATTCCTCTTGCTACTGCTTCTTCTAAATACATTTCTGATGCTACATTTCCTAAAAATAATTCTTTTGCCATATCTTTTCCATCTGTTGCTCTTATTGGTGTTGCTGTTAATCCTAATACTCTTGCCCCTTTGTTGTTTTCTAATAATCTTTTTACTCCTTTTTGCCACTCGGGTGCTCCACATCTATGAAATTCGTCTAATATTATTAAAGAATATTGGTCTTTTTTTTCAAATTTTTCGTTCATTAATTTTGAATATGTTATAAATTTTATTTTTTTATATTTTTCATATTCTTCTTGTGTAAGCTCTCCTCTTTTTCTTGCTTCTTCTATTGTTTCTTTTATTTGATTTATTATTAAATTTGATGGTGCTACATATACTGAATTTCCATCTGTTTCTTCTATTAATTTTAATGCTATATATGATTTTCCTGTTCCTGTTGGTTGTATTACTGCTGCATATCTTTCTTTTTTCAATTTTTCTTTTACTTTTTCATATGCCTCTACATTATGTGGCTTTAACTTGAAACCCATATTTCGACTTCCTTTCAATTTTAATATCAAAAATGAGAAAAAGAATATACTTCTCTTTCCCATTTTATTTTTCTTATACCCCATATGCTGAGAATAAGAAGTTTCCCATATATACTTGTACACAAGGTACTAACACTACTAATACGAAGAATATTAATACTACACCTACTATTGCATAAACAACTTGTGGTAGTGCCTTCATTATTTTGTTCATTATATTGTCTATATCTATTTGCATATATTCTACTAATTTTTCCATCATTTCTGGTAAGTCTGTTTGCATACCTATTTTAAGCATTTCTGTAATCATTGGTTTTGCTAAACCTGATTTTTCAAATGGTTCTATCCATGATTGACCTATTAATATATTATTTATAGATGTTTCTATTATTGATAGCATTACATAATTTTTAACTACATTTTTACTTACTTCTATTGATTCTTGTATTCTCATACCATTTCTTAAGTTAAGTAGCATTGCTTTCATTAATCTATTAAAATCTAATGCAAATATTAATTCTCCGAATATTGGCATTCTATATTTAAAATAATGGTAATTATATTTTCCTTTTGGCGTATTTACATAAAATACAATTATTCCAACTATTGCAATTAATATAAGTACTGGTATATACCAATATTGTACCGCTTTATCTACAAAGTCAGCAAACCACAATGTAATTGCAGGTAATTCTTCTTCTGTTCCTACTTCATCAAATACTCCTTGTATTGCTGGTATCGCAAATAATGTTCCTACTAGTAACATTACTATTAATAATACAAATTGTATAATATTTGGTATTAATATTGATTTTAATTTTCTATTCAAACTTTCTGTATCATCTAAGTATTTTACAGCTTGCTCCAATGAATTTGTAAGTGAACCTGATAGTTCTCCTACTTTAATCATGTTAATATAAATATATGGAAATACATTTGAATAATATTCCATTGTTGTATACATATTTTCTCCGGCTTCCACACCTGCTAATATATCTTCTAATATTCCTCTAAATGATACATTTTCTGTACTCTCTATTATTGTATTTAATGCATGTATATTGTTAAAGTTAGCCTTTTTTAATAGATAAAAGTTTTGCGTAAATACCACTATATCTCTTTGTGTTATTTTTTCAGTTTTTGCAAAATAAAGATTTATTTTCTCTTTTGTTGTTAATTTTTTTCTATCTCCTGCTATTTGAGTTGTATTTACATTTTTCATTATCTCTTGGATATTTGTTACATTCTTTTTTTGCTTTTTAGGAGCATTTTTAGAATGATAAGCCATTTGCTCTATTGATATTGGAAGCAGATTGTTATTTTTTAGAGTTTTTATTAGATATTGCCTACTTGCTACTTCTACTTTATTCCTTACAATTACTCCTTGTCTTGTCACCGCCTTATATACATATGTTGGCATGAGAGTTTACCTCCTTTTTTTATTTTCCCTTTTTAATTTTTAATTGCATTATCGTTCTATTTAATGTTTCTATATTTTTCTCTTCAATCTGTGCTTTTGCCTGTTCTAATGTTATTCTATCTTCAACAAATAATTCTGCTAAAGAATTTATTAAACCGATACTTCCTTTTTCTAAATTACTTTGTATTGCATCTTCTATTTCTGATACGCTAAGTTTTTCTTTTCTAATTATACCTGCAACTATATTATCTACTACCATTACTTCTGGAACTAATACTAATTTTCCATCTGTTCCTTTTAACAATCTTTGTGATACTACAAGTTTTAATAATGCTGATAATAAATATTTAATACTTGCTTGGTCTCTTACTTCATAGAAGTTTATCATTCTATCTATTGTTTCTGCACATGATTTTGTATGAAGTGTCCCTATTACTAAATGTCCAGATTCTGCCATTTCAATTGCTGCTTCCATTGTTATTTTATCACGTATCTCTCCTATTACTAATATATCGCAGTCTTCTCTTAATGAGTTTTTAACACCATCACTAAATGTTAGACTGTCTCTTCCTCTTCCTACTTCCTTTTGTACAATTAATGATTTTTTAGAATGATGTTTATATTCTACTGGATTTTCTAATGTCAATATTTTTTTGTTTTGATTTTCGTTTATATAATTTATTAAAGCATTTAAAGTTGTTGTTTTACCAGAGTTTGTTTTACCTGTAACTAATATTAATCCTTGTGGCTGATAAGTCATTCTTCTAACTATATCTGGTACACCTAGTGACTCATAAGTTGGCAATTCATTTTTTATAAGTCTCATTGTTACTATTGGTACCTCATCTGATAGTGATATATTTACTCTTAAACGTATATCTTTATATACATATGACATATCCAATTTTCTTGTTGTATTAAAAACTTCATCTTTATCTACATTTCCTTTTACTAAATAATCATAAATTTCAAACATGTCATCTGGTGTTAGAATTTTACTTCCTTCTACTGGTATTAAGTCTCTTGCTATTCTTAGCATTGGCTTATTACCTGGTATTAAGTGTACATCTGATGCGTCAAGTTTCATTGCCTCATCTATATATTTATCTAAATTCATTTCATATCCTCCTTAAATGAATAATAATTTTTTATTTAATTCTTCTAAAGTTGTATGTCCTTCTATTACTTTTTTTATTCCATCTACAATTAATGGTTTATATCCTTCTTTTACAGCTTCTTCTCTTATCTGTATGCTTGATTTTCCGTCCATTATTTGTGATTTTATTTTATCTGTTACATTTAATATTTCAAATATTCCGAAGTCTATCATAATATCCTGTATTATTACAATGTTTACAACCTACTGCATCATATGTTATTCCTGATGTATCAAATTCTACTCCATATTTTTCTCCAATTGCATTTATTATTTTCTTTTCTTCGTCATTAAATTTTCTTTCTTTTCTACAACTTGTACATAATCTTCTTACTAATCTTTGTGATATTACTGTTGCCAATGTACTTGATATATCATAATCTGAAAGTCCCATTTTTCTTAATCTTGTTATTACTTCCAAACTATCTATTGTGTGTATTGTAGATAAAACATAATGTCCTGTTTGTCCTGCCTGAATTGCTATTTCTCCTGTTTCTTTATCACGTATTTCTCCTACTAAGATTATATCTGGATCTTGTCTTAATACTGTTCTTAATGATTCCGCAAAAGTTACTCTTGGATCTATTTCTATTTGATTTAGTCCTTCAATACGTATTTCTACTGGATCTTCTATTGTTGTTATATTTATTTCTGGTCTATTTAGATAATCTATTATACTATATAAACTTGTTGTTTTACCTTCTCCTGTTGGTGCTGCCATTATTGTTATACTGTTTTTCTTATTTATACTTTTTTGTAATTCTTTTTCTGTTGCAGGTAAACCTAGATCAAAGATGTTTCTTATATTTATGTCTTTTTTTAGTAATCTTAAAACAAATTTTTCTCCATATACATTTGGTTGTGATGATACACGTATGTTATAATCATCATACATTAATATTCTTCCATCTTGTGATTCTTGTTTTTCTTGATGCATATTTGATATTGCTTTTAGTCTTCCTATTATTTGTTGTTGTTTTGATTTATCTATATTTGCTGCTGTAAATAATTCACCGTCAATTCTATATCTTACTCTTACTTTATTTTGCATTGGTTCTATATGAATATCACTTGCTCTTCTTTCCATTCCTGTTTTTATTATACTATCTACTAGTGATGTTATTGAGTCATTTCTTCCCGTTGTAGTAAAATTATCTGTTGCTGTTCCTTCATATGATTTTAATATTCTTTCTATTTCAGGTTCAAATGTGATATAATTTTCCATTACTAAACCTTTATTAAGCATAAGTAAACGCACTGTCTCCATTGCTCTTGTGTTTACTGTATTTGCAAAACACACTTTTATCTTTCCTGCTTCTACTTCAAATGGTACTGCTTTATTCTTTTTAGCTACATCTAATGATATATAATCTGTTACTTTTAATTTTAAATTTCTATTTGTTAATAAAATTCCTTTTGTTCCAATTATATCTCCTATATTTTCTATTAGTTTATATGGGTCACATACATCTAATAAATATAAAATATCTCCTATTTTTCTATTTGTATGTTGTTTTTGATATTCTAAGGCTCTTTCTATGTCACCTTCTGTGACTACTCCTCTTTTTACTAATTCGACACCTATTGGTTGTCTTCTTTTCATATCCATATACTTTCTTCCTTTCTTTAGTAATCTACTAAATTATAATAATTATAAACTATTTTAAGGCATAATTAGTTGTTCTTTTCTGTCCATCTACACTAAATTCTACTGTTATTACTGTTTTTCCATTTTTTATTGATTGTGAAAAACCACAAAAATCTATATTTCTACAAATTTTTACTTTATCTTTGTATATCCCTCTATTTTCGCTTATAAATGAATATTGTACACCATTACTAAATAATACGTAATCATCTTGGCATTGCACAACTTCTAATCCTGGATGATTTACTTCTTCTGAAAAATAACTATTAAATGTTGTATATTCTTCTATTGGATCTGTATACATATCTGCTTCATCTATACTATCCATAAATGCTCCTGATATTATTGCTACCATTCCAATTACAATAGATAATACAATAACATATATAATTAATGAAATTATTGTTATACCTTTTTCAGATTTCATTCTAATTCTCCTTTGAAAGTATTGTTGATAATTCTACTGATTGTTCTTCTCCTTGAAACATATATGAGATCTTTACTGTAACTTTTTTTACTACATCTGCTATTGCATCTGTTTGTATATCCTTATAATCTTCTACTGTTATTGTTTTATAAAATCCTTCTATAAATTCTTCATTTTCTACAACTTTACTATTTCCATTTTCGACACTTCTTCCTACATACTCTTCAAAACCATCTATTTTTACAGTTTCTATTTCGTTTGTTGCAAAATAAATTGCATTTCCTTTTAATTCTATTTGTCTTGATGTGCTATTTACTTGATACACAAGCATTGCTACCACTGATATAAAAATAAACATTATTACTACTGATACCGCTATATCTATACCTGTATATCCTTTTTCACAACGTATTTTCATGTTTTTCTCCTTTATAGAATATAATAATTATTATATATTAGTACTAAAATAAAGATTATTACATTTGCTGTTCCTAAATTAAATGCTATACTAATTTCACCTGATATTTGCTTATCTGTTTTTACTTCTCTTCTCATTTTATTCTTTAGTTTATATAACAATATATATATTGCAATTGCTAAAAGTGTTACTATTATTGCATTTGCTGTTACATATTCACCTGTAAATACTGCCATTGTAACTAGCATTAATAATATTCCAATTGTATAAGTACTTTTTGCAAATCTTTTTAATGTTATTGTGTCAAATAGTAAAATTAGTATGTACAATATTAGATATATTCCATATCTATATATACTAGCGTCTTCTACTATGCATAGATATGACATATACATAATTGATATTGCTATTCCATAGATATTTACATATTTATTTACTTTTCTATTTTCCTTATCTATTCCACATATTAATATTATATATGTTAAATAAAGTACCATAAAGCCATATTCTACAATTTTTAACAATGTAAGTTCTGCTAAACTTAGTTTCATTGCTCCTGCTAATAGTACAAATAATACTCCTGATAATGTTTCTATTATTAAATATCTTGGTCTAATTTTTTCTTTACAATATCTACATTTTCCACCTAAAAATATATAACTTACAATTGGGAATAAGTCTAATAAACCTAATTTATGATTACAATTAGGACAATACGAATGTGTATGTGTTATATCTTGTCTTTTTGGTATTCTATACACTGCCAAAGTATAAAAACTTCCGAATAAACTTCCCATTATAAATATTATCAAATAAAAATATATTTCCATGTCTCTTCCCTTTTAATAATTTAGCCATACACACATAGTGTGCGTATGGCTTTTATATATTTTTTACTTTAATTGATTATTATTCTATGATTCTGTTGGATATTTAGCTCTAACTATTTTATATGTTTCCTCTGTTGCTGCTGTATTTGTTACTGTATTTGCCTCTGTTGCAGGAACATATTCTATATGTCCAGAAATTCCAGGATAATCATTAGATGAAATTGTTAAAATTGCTCCCCCATCAGTAGGAGTTAAATCACTTTCTACTGTAATATTAAAACTTGTTTCATCGTCTTTTTTTGTAGGACTATAAGTAATACCATTATTATTAGCTATATTTTGAGGTGATGTCCCTGTTAGCTCATCATCTGCTAATAAATTAGTAAATTCACCATTTAGTGCCATATTAATTTTATCTGCTGCTTCTGCCATTGCTGTATGGTCATCTGCTTTTTGAGCTTGTGTTAATATTCCATTTTCACCTGTTAGCATTGCAATTGATACACCTGCTAGGATTAATAGAACTATGATTGTAATTACTAAAGCAATTAAAGTAATACCTTTATTATTTTTTAACATTTAAATTCCCTCCATTAATTTTATTGTGGATAATCTGCTGAATCTATTTCATAATGTCCTTCTTCACTTCCGCTTCCTGCAACATATTTTATTAATCCCTCTATTGTTTTTGTAGCATCTGATGGTTTTGGTGCTGATATTTTTAATACAAAACTTGTATCTGTTTTACCAGTACCTAAAGTTGCAGTATAAGTAGGTTCTATACCATCTAATCCATTAGCTGATAATATTTTATCTGTATTTCCTAAACTTGTAGAACTTCCTCCAGAAAAATATCCGTCAACTAAAAGATTTGTAAATTCTCCATTTAATGCCATGTTAATTCTATCTGCTACTTCAGCGTCTGATGTATCATTTTTAGAATTTTCTGCTTGTGTAAGTATTCCATTTTCTCCTGTTAGCATAGCAATTGATACACCTGCTAGGATTAATAGAACGATGATAGTAATAACTAAAGCAATAAGTGTAATACCTTTATTATTTTTCATTTGTTTTTCCCCCTTTCCTCTTTAGAATTATTTTTTATAATTGTATTATATCATTATTAGATATAACGTTAAAAACTAAATAACAACTTATTATTTTGTACCTGTGTTTTGGAAGAAATGTCCTCCACTTGATGAGCTGTCATCAGTTGATGTAGAACCTGATGTTGATGAACTGTTTCCTCCGCTTGTACTACCTGAACTTGAACTTCCAGTTGAAGAACCATTTGTTGTACTTCCACTTGATGTATCATATGCTGCAAATGGATTAGCTTTACCAGGTACATAATCTTGTGTTCTTCTATAATTATTTAAATCATCAGAATTAATTGAATCAGTTTCGCCACTATAATACTCTTCATCAGCAGTTAATCCTCTTATTTCAGTTTTTTGTTCTTCTGTTGTGTCTGAAGTTGAATATTTTACATCTTCAGGTACTTCCTTTGCTAATGGAATATATTCATAAAACAATATACCCAAAACAAGTATTATAGCTAAACATAGTAACAAAACAATAATTAATTCTTTGATAACTGACTTTGCCATAATTTTCTTTTCCTTTCTATTCTACAACCTCAACTTCTCCACTTGTATTTGTACTATTTGTTGCATTTGAGCTGTTTGTTGTATTATTTGTAGTGTTTGTATTAGTTGTATTTGCTGTATTTGTATTTTGTGTTGTCATTACTGTAGAAGTATTTAACTCTTCTTTATTTATTGAAATATCTTTACATGTAAATGTTGCTTGTAAGTCTGAACCTGAAGGTCCCATCTTAAATTCTTCGATTTTAAATCCTAAAGTACTGTCATTTTCTATAGCAGAAATAAAATCTGTTATACAAATATAAGTACCAGTTACTGTGAAATCTAAATCGTAAGTTCCATCTGCTCCTGTTGTACTAGGTCCGACATTCATATTCATCACAACACCTTGTCTTTTTGCATGGTTACCTATTCTTACCCACAAAGTTTCAATATCATATGGTTTACTTAATTCTTCAATTTCTCCGCCTTCACTTATTATAACTTTATCCTCATAATCTTTCTTAGTCGTTTCATATGTTTCTGAACTTTGTTCTACTTGATTTTTAGCACTTGCATAATCTTTTTGAACTAAAGATGTAGCCTCTTGGATTTTTTCTTCCAAATCTGCGTTTTTATCTTGCATTTCTCTTATTCCTAAGATTTTTACACTTCCCAAGCTAACGCCTTGGATAGCAATAAACCCACAAAGTGCTAACAATAAAGCAATAAGAATTAAAATTAATAATTTTTTCATGGTAAATCTCCTTCTATACTTATTGTTACAACTCCATTTGTCTTTTGTCCTGAAGTAGATGTTACATTTGTTAAAATAACATCAGTTTTTAATCTTGCTACAAAATATCCTAATTGCTCATATTTATTAGATTGTGCATTGATTACAATATGTCTATCAGTTGTATTTTGAATTGATGTTAATTGTACACTTTCTGGTATAACTGACATAATCTGATTAAGTAAATTAGGAATAGCATTTCTTGTTCTTGTTATATCTTGTAATCTCTCACTTGTCTCTTCTAATTGTTGAATTTTCTTATTATAAATATCTATACCAGTTTTTAAATTTTCATTATCAGCATTTGCAAGTTGTATTTGACTGTTAGTATTAGCAATCGAACTATCTGTTTCCTTTTCTTTTTGATCCATCATATAATTTATAGTACCTGAAAGTCCACTATAAATTACAACTAGTAAAAATAAAGCTACTGCTATTCTAACCAAACCTTTTTCAGTATTATCCAATTTTTGTCCCAAATCCCATGTAAAAAATCCACCTAAATTTTTTCTATCTTTTTTACTTTGGTCAGGATTAACTTCAATTTTTAGCCAAGAAGGTATTTGATCTGATAAAGTCTTTTTCTTAAAATTCATACCTGTAACACCTTCGCCAAGTCCAATTAAAGCCATGGAAATAGCTGAATTTACTTCCACATAATCTTTAATGCTTATATCTTTTGTTCTTTCAACAAAATAAGGTTTTAAAATTTCACATTCAGCATCTGTTACATATTCTTGGAAATATAAGTCAACATTATTAATAAGAGCTCCTGTTCCTGTTATATATACTTTTTCAATTTTATCTGTATTAGTATTAATAATTTTATTTACTTGTGTAACTATATTGTATAATGTAGGCATAATATCTTCCAAATAAGTTTGTTCTTCAACTTGAAGTTCTTTACCTTCTGATGTATATATAGTAGTATTTTTACAAATTTCATATGCTTTTGAATAAGAATTTTCTTTAATATTAATTTTACTCAAGAAATCTTTGCTACCTTCTTCTAATATATCAATATTAAAGATCTTTCCATTCATAACAGTTGTAATTGTTGTATCATCTTCGATATTTACAACCAAGCAATTCTCGTCTTTTCTTACTTGAATTAAATTAGGAATTGCCATAGAAATAGGAGAAATGTTAATCAAATGATATCCTTCTACTTCTTGTATTCTTTTGTTTAATTCAATCTTATTATCTGCAATGTGTATAATTTTAATTTTATCTTTATCTAATTGATTATCTACCACTGCATATCTTGTTTCAAAAACATTTGGATTATATCCTTTATCAGCACAATAAGATTCAAATTCCGTATTGATTGCCTTTTGTAAATCATTTTTAGTAAGCAATGCAAACATATCAAAATAATTATACATTTCTTCTGACATGTTTATACTAATTGGAGTTTTTTGGCTATATGTTTCTTCAATTACCTGTGATATAGCATCCCCAACTTTATCATAGAATTTAATACCAAATGATTCAACTTTTAAATTATCATGGTCTTTAGTCACTTTTGCATATTTAATTATATGTTCATCAATATATAGCCCTAGACAACTTGACATTTTTCTCTCCTTTTTTTATTTACTTTTATTTTTTGCATTTGTGTATAAAAACATACTAGAATATATTTAATAAAATACTATTTTTTTCATGTCGCTATTTCTCAAATATAGTTATATTTTATATTTATTTAGCAAAAAGTCAATAGGTTTAACGTAACCGTAATATAATTGTAATATTTTTGTAATAAAGTCGTTTGTTATCCACATTTTACCAATTTACAAATAAAAAATCCATCAGTATTTTCATTTTGATAAACCTCTAAAAAATTATCATTTTTTAAATAACTTAAAAAGAATTTATTATCTATTTTTTCTTCTATAATATCTTTCAAATTTACTAATTTAAAATTTTTATTTTTATTCAAAAAATCTTCTATCAAAAATCTATTTTCTTTTTTAAAAATACTACATGTAGAATAAACAAGTTCTCCTCCTATTTTTAAATATTTAGAACATGTATTTAAAATATCCATTTGTAATTTTTGTATTTCCTCTAAATCCTCTTTTTTCTTCTGCCATTTAATATCAGGTTTTCTTTTTAAAACACCTATTCCAAGACAAGGAACATCTAAAAGTATTTTATCAAATTTTTCTTTATATTCTTTTTTATAAATACTTGCATCCTCTACTTTTGTTTTTATAACATTAATTCCTAATCTAGTTGCATTTTCTTCAACTAATTTTACTCTATGCTCATGGATATCAAAAGCTAAAATTTCACCTTTGTTTTTCATAAGTTCTGCAATATAAGTAGTCTTTCCTCCAGGACTACTGCAACTATCTAAAATTTTATCATTTTGTTTTGGATTTAATATAATAGCTGGAAGACCTGCAACTTCATCTTGAACTGTAAAAAGTCCGTTTTTAAAACTTTCAAGTTCTTCAATTCCATTTATTTTATCTAATATAATAAAATCTTCTAAAATCCCATCTTTTTTAATTTTTACTTTTTCATCATCTAAAATTTTTTCTAATTCTTTTCTATTAATCTTTAAATTATTAACCCTAATTGAAATATTAGGTCTAATATTTGATTTTCTACATATATCTAATATATTATCATTATTTAATCCATCATTTTTTAATTCTTCTATTATCCAAATAGGCATTGATGTGCATTTAGAAATAATTTCTAAATCATTATTATCATTATTTAATTTTATATTATTTAATTTATCTCTTTCAGTATCTTTATCAACCTTTCTCAAAATCGCATTTGTAAAACCTACACTTCCTTTATTGCCATATTTCTTAGCTAAATTTACACCTTCGTTTACTGCTGCTGATTTTGGTATTTTATCTAAAAAAACAATTTGATAAATAGACAGTCTAAGTATATTTAAAATCCATGGAGAAATTTTCTTTATTTTTATCTTGGAATATTTTTTTATAATTTCATCTATAGTAACTCTCCATGTAGTAACGCCATATACGATTTCTGAAATCAAGCCAATATCTTTATTATTTAATTCCTTTTTATTTTTATTAATTACATCATTTAATAAAATATTAGTATATGCATTTTCTTTTTCCACTTTATACAATATATTTAATGCTAATTTTCTTGCTTTATCCATCTTTTCCTCCTAAGGTACGCTTCGTCAAATTATTATAATAGATGTGTCCCAACTGCTCGTTTTCGAGCAAAAGGAAACGTCCCCATTAATTATATAATATTTTTAAATATTTTTGAATATTTTTCTTTTATTTGGAAAAGATATTTTTATAAGTTATTATTTGGAGGTTTAAGTTATGGATATAAAAAAACATTTAATTATTACTGGAAATTCTACTGTTTCTTGGAAAGATGCTATTGTAAAAGCAATTGCTGAAGCATCTAAAACAATTGATTATTTATCTGAAGTCAAAATTATAGAGCAAAGAGCTGTTATCGATGGTGGTAAAATTGCAGAATATTTTGTTGATTTAGATTTAAGTTTTATAATTGATCTAAACAGAAAAGATAGTTAAGGAGGAAAATTTATGGATCCGTTAGAAAGCAAAAAAACTTATCAAGACTATGTTAATAAAAAATCTCCTAATTCAAAAATTGTTAAAAATTGTTTTAATGCATTTTGGGTCGGTGGATTAATTTGTACAATTGGTCAGATTATATTTAATATATGTAAAGAACGTGGTTTTGATACTCAAACTTCAAGTACAATTGTTTCCATTTTATTGATTGGTATTTCTGCATTTTTAACAGGACTTAATTTATTCAACAAAATAGGGAAATTTGCTGGCGCAGGTTCTCTTATTCCAATTACTGGTTTTGCTAATTCTATTGTTTCTCCTGCTATGGAATATAAATCAGAAGGATATGTTATGGGAGTTGGAGGAAAGATGTTTACTGTTGCAGGTCCAGTTCTTGTTTTTGGCATTTCCACTTCAATACTTGTAGGAATAGTATTTCTTATTTTTAATACACAAAATATAACATTAGTATGAGACAAAAATTACTAAAAACTTTTTGTCTCAAAAGGAGTTGATTTTTTGAAAAAGATTGGTAAACAAACTATTAAATTTGATAATCCACCTACTATTTTAGAATGTAGTAGTATTGTTGGACCAAAAGAAGCAAATGGTCCTCTTGCTAAATATTTTGATCAAACTTTAGAAGATGAATTTTGGGGTGAAAAATCTTGGGAAAAGGCTGAAAGCAAAATTATAAAAGAAAATGCCAATATGGTTATTTCTAAAGCTGGCATTTCTTCTCAAGATATTGATTTGGTCTTTGCAGGTGACTTATTGAATCAATGTATTTCTTCAAGTTTTGGACTTCGCGATATTAATCTTCCTTTTTTTGGAGTTTTTGGTGCTTGTTCTACATTTGTAGAAAGTTTATCTTTAGGATCTATTTGTATAGAAAGTTTTGCAAAAAATGTTTTGTGTGCTACATCAAGTCATTTCTGTAGTGCTGAAAAGCAATTCAGATTTCCTTTAGAGCTAGGTAATCAAAGACCTCCTAGTAGCCAATGGACTGTTACTGGTAGTGGTGCTGCAATTCTTTCTAAAGAAGGAATTGGTCCATATATTACTCATATCACTCCTGGTAAAATTGTTGACATGGGAATTAAAGACGCAAATAACATGGGTGCAGCAATGTCACCAGCTTTTTCTGACACTTTAATTACACATTTTAAAGACACTGGTAGAAATCCAAGCTATTATGATGCAATTATCAGTGGTGATTTAGGTTATATTGGAAAAGATATTGCTATAGATATTTTAAAAAGCAATGGATATAATATTAAGGCTAATTATAATGACTGCCGGGGTTCTTATTTTTGATAAAAACTCTCAAGACACTCATTCTGGCGGTAGTGGTTGTGCTTGTTGTGCTACTGTTTTTTCCGGATATTTTTTTAAGCAATTGAAAGAAAGAAAATTAAAAAAATTACTTTTAATTGCAACTGGAGCTTTGATGAATTCTACTTCCTCACAACAAGGTGAAAGTATTCCCGGTATCGCTCATGCAATTAGTATTGAAATTTAAATAAGATAAAAGATAAAAGATAAAAATTAAAAGTTAAATTACAAAAATGATTGTAAAATATTTTTATAAAAGGTGGTGATTTACTTTGGATATAAATTGGGCTAATGTTTTTGACTTAGCAACTTTATTTAAGTGTTTTTTAATTGGTGGTGCTATATGTATTATTGGTCAAATTTTAATTGACAAGACTAAACTTACTCCTGCAAGAATTCTTGTTATTTTTGTTACCACTGGCTGTGTTTTAGGTGGTCTTGGCATTTATCAATATTTAGTTGATTTTGCAGGTTGCGGTGCTACTGTCCCTCTTACTGGTTTTGGATATAATTTAGCTAAAGGTGTTATTGAAGCTGTTAAAGAAAGTGGACTAATTGGTGCTTTTACTGGTGGTGTTAAAGCTGCTGCTGGCGGTATTGCTGCTGCTATTTTCTTCGGATACCTTGCTTCTCTTATTTCAAAACCAAAGATGAAAAAACAATAAAAGTCGTTTTCCTCCATCCCCAAAAACGACTTTTATCTTTGTTTTTTATCTATCTATATATTTATATCTGTTATAAGCAATTATTCCTGATACTGCAACAACTAATATAGAAATTACTATTAATATTGTTCTACCTGCATATGGTAAAAATCCTCCTGCTGTTGTATCATCTCCATTGTTATTATTATTGTTGTTGTTATTATTACTATTATTATAATTTAACACGTCATCAATTCCACCTACATAATTACCATCTATATAACATTGTGGCTCTGATGTGTTTTCTACTTCAAGTCTAGCAAAAACTGTAACAAATTCATCAGTATTTTCCTTCAATGAAGCTGTTTCAGATATGTGTAAGAATAATGCATTAGATTCTACTATTTCATCATAATTATCTATATCATCTGATGAAAGATTTATTGTCATTGAATATGTTCCATCACTTTCTTTTTCTAATGTAGCTGTTCTTTCGTTATTGTTTTCTTCATAAAGTTCATCTTGGCTTCCTGATATATAATATTTAATGCTATGTTCTGTATAAGTATCATCTTCAACTATTATTCCAGTTACTTTTATTGTTATTTCTCCTGTTGCTTCATTCAAATTATTTGAATTAAAATATAATTTTGATTCAGTTATTTTGGCTTCTGCACTACTAAAGTCTGCTGGTATTGGTTCTTTTGAAGGATTGTCTGGGTTTACAGGTTCTTCTTCACTTACTAATATTTTTTGCGTTGTGTTTCTTATTATTCCATTTTCTGTGTACCTTATTGTTACGCTCGTTGTTCCTTCTTGTAGATTATCTCCTCCTACTATTTCATAATTAGTAATTTCTTTTTCGGAATCATCACTATATTTTGCGATTACTACCATTCCACTATTGTCAAAATTTTCTCCTGGTTTGTAGTTTGTTTTGTTTGGTTCAGTTTTTATATATATTTCTTCTAATGTTACTACTTCTTCTTGTTCATTTTTTACTGTTATAGTTTGCATTGTTTCTTTTATAATTTCATTTTCTTGGTATCTTATAATTACACTTGTTGTTTCTATTTGTAAATTGTCTCCATCTATTATTTCATAATTACTAATTTCTTTTTCTGTACCATCACTATATCTTGCAATTACTACCATTCCTGTAGCATCAAAATCCTCACCTTCATTATACACAATTTTTTCTGGAGATTCTTTTATATATATTTCTGACAATTCTAAATCTGTCGTGTTTGAATTTACCTTTATCTCTTGGGTTGTTTCTTTAATTACTCCATTTTCCGTATATCTTATTGTTACACTTGTTGCACCTGCTTTTAAATCTTCTCCATTAAAAATTTCATAATCAGTAATTTTGTTTTCTGTACCATCACTATATTTTGCGATTACTACCATTCCTGTATCATCAAAATTTTCTCCTTCATTATATATCAATTTTTTAGGTTCTTGAGAAATATAAATAGATTCTAATGTTTTTTCTTCTCCTTGCCCACTTCCATTAACCTTAATTGTTTGTGTGGTTTCTTTTGTTATTCCATCTTCTGTATATCTTATTGTTACACTTGTTGTTCCTTCTTGTAGGTTATCTCCTCCTATTATTTCATAATTTGTAATTTCTTCTTCTAAATCACCATATTTTGCAATTACTACCATTCCTGTAGCATCAAAATTTTCTCCTTCTGTATATTCAGTTTTATCTGGTGCTTTATCTATATATATTTCAGTTAAGTCTGCTTTTTCTTGATTTTTAGTATATGCCTTTATGCATAAATTTCCTTGTACTGTTTCATTCTGCCATGTTGCCATGTCTTGCCAACTATTTGATGCGAATTCTGATTCTGATGCAAAGAAACTTTCTCCTTCATTTACTTCAGCTGTTTCCCAATTTGTTCCATCTTCTTGTTTTTCAATTGATACATATTTTTCATTTCCTGAATTTAGTATTTGTACTACAACTACAAATTTATCTCCTGTAAGTCTTATTGGATTTGCAAATTCTAATACATGATATCCAGCCGTTTCTTCTTGTGTATCTCCTTCTTTTAATTCAACTTCAATCAAATCTTGAGGATCTTTACTGTCATTATTAGGGTTAACTAAAACTTTGTATTCATATCCTTTATAAGAATATATACTTATCTTATCTAAAACTTCTTCCTTATTTTTATCTCTTGTAAATACATTTGCAAGATTTCCTATTCCAGCAACATTCACAACTGCTGCACCATTAGCTCCTAGAACATCATTTTGATATATATTATCATAATCTTTAGTTGCTGTTACTTTTTCTATTCCTCCTAATCCACTATAAATTGTAACATCTTCATAAGAATAGTACATAAATCCATCTATTCCTACTTCTATATGAATTTCATCGCCTACTATTGTTGCTTTTCCTTCTCCAAAGTTATTGTCCAAAACTTGTTGTACTGTTGAATTATCTACTTCATCTGGTGAGTTCCATCCAGCATCTGGATTAGCATCAAATATTTGTTGTTTTATATCACTTAAGTTTTCTGTTGTATATTCTCCCCAAGAATTTTTAACAATCCATGCTCCATTGCTTGTAGGTTTCTTTTCTTCATTAAAATTATCTACACTATAATCATCATCCCATCCAACTATTAAAACTGAATGGTTTATTTCTGATTCGGCTTGATTGTCACAATAAACAGCTCCTGTTTTATTATTGTAAGTATTTTCTCCATTTAAATTTGGTCCATGAACATTTGCATAAACTCCACCATAATTCATAACATGCTCTTTGATTGTTTGAACTACTTGGTCTCTTTGGGCTATTTCGTCTTGAGATAAAGCTGGAATTTCTTTTGAATCATATATTGTTGTTTGTACATTAGGATTTTCTATTTCTGAAATATCTATATCGCTTTCATTATTTTCAAATGGTAAGTCCTCTTCGTTTACTGCTCCCATTCCATTTGTCAAATATTGCATCGCCATCCAGAAGTTTCCACCATCACTTATTTTTCTTGAATACCCATATTCATTTATTTCACCATTTAAAAAGGCATCTCTTGTTAACCCATAACTCATATGTCTTTCTGAAAAATCATATTCAGTTACTGGTAATCCAGCATTATAATTACTAAGTGCTAAAGTTGATTCTAATGCACCTAGTGTTGAAAAAGCCCAACATGTATTTGTTTGCATTTGATCTCTTACTTTTAAATTTTCTGGTATTAAAGAACGTAAATCGTATTTTGTTGGAATTGCTGCTCTTAATAATTGTTGTGCTTTAAATACATTATCTATACTTTTTATATATGTACTATTATCATAATCTTGGATAATATTATATTTCCTTGGTTTCACTACTTTTTCTTTTTCTTCATCACTAAGTTCTAACCATTGCTTATATTCATCTGAATAATCAGCTTCTTTTACTTCATAATCGCTATATGCATTTACTCCAATAAAAGAAAAAGCTATAATTGTAATAATTATTACACTAAATATCTTTATTAGTTTGCTATTCATATCTTTTGTCTCCTTTACATTTTCTCTATTTTAGAATAGCATTTTTCTATATTTTTTTCAACAATCCCCTCTTTTTTTTTCATAATTTAATAGTTTTGTAATATAATTGTAATATTTCTGTAACTCCTTCTTTTGATATAGTATTTTCCTACGCCTTCCAATTATATAAATAAAAAAAATAAAGCTATTTTGAAATAACTTTATCTTTTATATTTTTATGCTTTTTTTGCAATTTCTGCTATTTCTGCAAATGCTTTTGGATCTGATACTGCAATTTCTGCTAGCATTTTTCTATTTATTGTTACATTAGCTTTTTTTAGTCCTGCTATCAATTTACTATATGTTGTTCCATTCATTCTTGCTGCTGCATTTATTCTTGCTATCCATAATTTTCTAAAATCACTCTTTTTCTTTTTTCTACCAACATACGCATATGATAGTGATTTCATTACTGCTTGATTAGCATTTCTAAATCTATAACTTTTTGCTCCAAAATAACCTTTTGCTTGTTTTAATATTTTTTTATGTCTTGCTCTTGTTGTTCTTGCTGTTTTTACTCTTGCCATTATAATTCACCTTCCTTTGATTTTCTATTAATTTCCATATGGTAATAATTTTTTGATTGTTTTTTCACATGTTTTATCTGCATATGCATTTTGAATTTTTCCTGATTTCTTTTGTCTTCTTGTTTTATTTGCAAGTAAATGTCTTCTGTTTGATTTTGTTCTTTTTACTTTTCCTGTAGCTGTTAAAGAATATCTTTTTTTTGCTGATTTATTTGTTTTCAATTTTGGCATAATTAAAACTCCTTTCGCTTACTTATTTATATTTAAAACAGATTATTTTTCTGTTTTTTTAGCTAAAATTATAAACATATTTCTACCTTCTAATTTAGGTTTCTTTTCAACAGATGCCACTTCTTCTAAACCTTCTATAAACTTATTTAACACAATTTCTCCAGCTTTAGAATTGTTGATTTCTCTTCCTCTGAATCTCACCGTTATTTTAACTTTATTCCCATCTGTTAAAAATTTCTTTGCATTCTTTAGTTTAAATCCAAAGTCATGTTCTTCAATATTTGGAGTAACTCTTATTTCTTTTATTTCTAATACTCTTTGTTTCTTTTTAGCCTCTTTTTCTTTTTTTGCTTGTTCAAATTTGTATTTTCCATAATTCATTATTTTGCAAACTGCTGGCTTTGCATTTGGTGCAACTAATACTAGGTCTAAGTTTTTGTCTTCCGCTTTTTCTAACGCTTCTTCAAAAGGCATTACACCTAATTTTTCACCATTTTCTCCAATTAGTTGAACTTCCTTTGCTCTAATTTGTCTGTTGATTGGTAATTCTTGTTTTATAAAAAACACCTCCAATAATAAAAAATTTGACTTTTGTTACAAGTCAAATTAAAACAATTTTAATAATTTCCTATTAAAATATTATTTAATTCTAACCTTTTTCCATTTAGATAAGGTGAGAAGTTTTACTTCTTCTTGTAACGTTTAACATTATACAACATCGAAATTCATTTGTCAAGCAGTTTTTTGTAATTTTCGTCTTGTTTTATTAAATTCTTGTATTTTCATATCTTTAATTTTTTATTATATATGATTTTCTAACCCAACGAAAAAGGCAAGAACTTTCTTGCCTCCTCCGTTGTAATTATAAGTCAAACCATTTGACTTATGGTCTCCACATGTTGGCTCTTCTTAACTAAGAGCATCACACCCTTTAACGATGTTTCGAATTCCTTCGAGGTTATCAGAAACCTCCTCAAGTCCAAAACCTGCTCTAGCAAGTTCTTCACTCACATTGACAAACTCGCGGAACACATCTAAGTGTTCGAACACTTCTGTTGCCGTGATTCTCCTAGCAGTCTCCTGCTTGTTGGCTTTTTCGGATTCCTTGGTAATCTGGCGCTCCACCGTGACAGAAGGAGTTGTTGCTTTATTTACATTCTGCTCCGGTATTGCAACCGGAATCTCATATTGAGCAGGAATTTCCATTCCTCGCTCTTCAAGCATTTTTCCCAATCCTTCAAGCGGATGCCAACCTTTGGGCTCATCTTTCATGCAGTCGCTCCAGTCTAGCGTATTCATCATTTGCTCGAAGAGCTTTGCAATATCTACAACCTTATCCTTAAAGGCACTGGCCTCAAAAATCTGAAGGTGTAGACTACGCAAGCCTCCAAAGAATTGATTTTCCTTTGAAGAATGAAGTAGATAATTGCACCTTGCTGCTGCTTCTGCTCCGTCTTCTATGACTCTGTTTATCCTGTTGTAAATCCCCATACTTAAAACTTCGTCCTTCATCTTCTTTGAAAATTCTTTGAAGTATTCTTCATGCTCGGGATTAACAGAACCAAGGAAGTTCTTGTGCCCATTTGAAGAGTATGCACTCCTCAACTCGTTCCTGAAGCCTTTAACAAGGCTTTCAGGCACAAAGATTCCTGTCGCTTTTTCAACGCTTGTGCAACCAAGTACGTTGAGCCCCTCCTCCATAGACTCCTGGAAACTCATCTTCCAGAGTGCAGATGCCATCTTCCATTCCTCCAACTTCTTAGAATCAAAGATGACACTATCCAAAGCATCTGCAGAAAGACCAGCTGCTTCAAGCTGTCGCTTGAACTTGGTCCGAATCTTATAAACGCTCTTATTAACAGTAGCCGACATATCAAACCTCCTAAATATAAATGTACAACTACAGATATATTTTATCATTTTTTCTATATTATGTCAAATTGCAATAAATTTGACATTTTGAATAAAACATAGTATAATAATAATCGATTGTTAGCTACAAAAAGCTAAAATATGAGATTTTATTAAAGTTTTAACCTAAAATATGTATCAAAAAATATATTTAGGTAATAATTATTTAAAGAGCGGATAACTAAATAAAAAATAGAGTTTATAAAATAGGTAAAAACTATTTTCTATAAACTTATTTTTTCGATGCATAATTTTTAGGTACCAGTTTTTCTGGTTATAGTAATTAATAAAATTTGAAAATTTAATATATAGAAAGGAGATTTTATGTCAGAAGAAAAATTAGAAAAAAACAAAGAAAAAAATGTGAGAAAGAAAAATGGAAGCTCACAAATAAGAAAAACAAACAGTAAAAAAACAGAAAGAAAAAATATTGAGAAAAAAGAAGGTGAAACAAGAACATCAAGAAGAACTGCAAGAGTAGAAAAAAAGAACAGAAATATTAGTAAAGAAATATTCAAAACGCCAAAATTAAAAATTATACCATTAGGTGGTTTACATGAAATAGGAAAAAATATAACTGTTTTCGAATATGAAAATGAAATGATAGTAGTAGACTGTGGCTTATCTTTTCCAGAAGATGATATGCTTGGAGTTGATTTAGTAATACCTGATATTACATACTTGGAACAAAATATAAATAAAATAAAAGGACTTGTTATAACTCACGGACATGAAGATCACATAGGCTCAATTCCATATTTTTTGAAAAAGATTAATGTGCCAATTTACGCTACTAAATTAACAGCAGGATTGATAAAAAATAAATTAGAAGAGCACAAATTAGTTAATTCTACAAAATTGATAGAAGTAAATCAAGGTCAAACTATCAACTTAGGAAAAAACTTTAAAGTAGAATTTATAAGAAGCTCACATAGTATTCCAGATTCAGTTATGCTTGGAATTACTACTCCTGCCGGAACTATTTTGCACACCGGAGACTTTAAAGTAGATTTCACGCCAATAGATGGAAAGTTAATGGATTTAGGTAGAATTGCTGAACTAGGCCATGAAGGAATTTTAGCTTTGATGTCTGATAGCACCAATAGTGAAAGAAAAGGATTTACAATGTCAGAAAAATCTGTCGGAGATGTTTTTGATAAATTATTTTTACATTGTACCAAAAGAATAGTTGTTGCAACATTCGCTTCAAATGTTCATAGAGTACAGCAAATAGTAAATTGTGCAATAAAATATGGAAGAAAGATTGCAGTATGTGGTAGAAGTATGATAAATATGATTACAACAGCAAGAGAATTAGGTTATATTGATTGTCCAGAAAATCTATTTATAGATATAGATATGATCAAAAATTATCCAGATGAACAATTAGTTATAATCACAACAGGAAGTCAAGGAGAAACAATGTCAGCATTAACAAGAATGGCCGCAGGAGAGCATAGAAAAGTAAAAATTACACCTAATGATTTGATAATAATTTCAGCAACTCCTATACCTGGAAATGAAAAATATGTATCTAAAGTAATTGACGATTTAATGCAAATAGGTGCAGAAGTTGTGTATAGCTCATTGGAAGATGTACATGTGTCAGGACATGCATGCCAAGAAGAACAAAAATTAATAATAGCATTAGCAAAGCCAAAATATTTTATACCAGTGCATGGTGAGTACAGGCAATTAATTGCTCATAGTGAAACCGCTCAAAGTATGGGCATACCAAAAGAAAACATAATAATGATGCAAAATGGTAAAATATTAGAAATTAATGAAGAAGGATCTGCATTTACTGGAATTGTTCCAAATGGTAGAGTTTTAGTAGATGGCCTAGGTGTTGGAGATGTTGGAAATATCGTACTTAGAGATAGACAACATTTATCACAAGATGGCTTAATAATAATAGTTCTAACAATGGATTCAGGAACAGGAGAAGTTGTTGCAGGTCCAGATGTTATATCAAGAGGTTTTGTATATGTAAGAGAGTCTGAAAATTTGATGGAAGAAGTAAAATCAGTTGTAAGGCATGAAATTAAAAAATGTGAAGAAAAAGGTGTTAGAGACTGGGCAACTATAAAATCAACAGTAAGAGATAATTTAAAAGATTATGTTTTTGCAAAAACAAAAAGAAACCCAATGATAATACCAATAATTATGGAAGTGTAAAAATTTTAACAATTTAAAGATTTTCTATAAAAAATTTTATTAAACAATTTTAAGGAAAGATAGATTTTTCTGTCTTTTCTTGTTTTTATTTTATTAACAATTTCTTTTTTTTATGCATATTATAAAAATGTGAGGTATGGAAATATGTATGAACCCATTTTTTATAATGCAAAAGCAAAAATTATAGGTGGAAAACTATATCCTAATATTAATGGAGAAATGTTTTTTAAAGAAACTAAACTTGGAATTCTAATCACTGTTATGGTAAATAATCTCCCAACTTCTAAAGATAAATGCAGAAGAAAATTTTTCGGATTGCACATTCATGAAGGAATATCTTGTTCTGGAAATGAAAATGATGAATTCTCAAATGCAAAATCTCATTATAATCCCAATAATTGTAAACATCCATTCCATTCGGGAGATCTTCCGCCACTTTTAGAAAATAATGGTTTTGCATATATGTGTGTATTAATAGACAAATTTAAAATATCAGAAATAATTGGTAAGGTAATTATTATACATGATATGCCTGATGATTTTACATCACAACCAAGTGGCAATTCCGGAATTAAAATCGCTTGTGGAAAAATAGAATAAACCAGAAATTGTGTTTCTGGTTTATTTTGTTTTTATTGATTTCCTGTATTTTCTCCTCTTCCTTCTGGAAGTGCATCTGAATAATCAAATACTATTCTTATTCTTGTAATTGCTTTTATAGCTCTTACAAATTTACTATTTTTAATTCTTTGCCATAAACTTGGTTTAGCTTCAAATGTTGTTGCTTCTACATATTGTTCTTGAGTTGGCATTACAACATTTTCTTGTTGTTCTTGTACTGTTTGTGGCTGTTCTACTTGTTGTACCTCTTCTACTGGTGTTGGAATAGATTTTAAAGCATCTGCTATTTCTATTCCAATATAACTTAATGCTTTAGATCTATCTTCAATTCTTTCCATATCTATTTCTATATGTAAATTAGATTCTAAATTATTTACTCTAGCATTTAATAATTTCATTGCATCTTGGTAATTTTGTGATTTTGAACTCTTAGATTTTCCTACAATATTTAATGTTTCTATTATATCTTCTGAAAAATCTTCCTCTATATTTTTAACTTGAGTTTTCCAGTCATCATCTTTTGCCTCTACCGCCTCTAATGCTTCTTTTAATTTTCCTGCTAAAGCAATATTTTGCTCTCTTTGTCTAATCAATTCTTCTATTTTCTTAGTATTCTCTTCAAATTGATTTGTAGCAAACTCAACTAATCCATAAGCTGCTTTATAAACACTTGCTGGAAAATTTTTCTTTTTTGGATATTCAATTAAATATGTTTTTATAGATTCTACTAAATCCTTAAAATATGTATCATCTTCTAATTGTACAATCTGTTTTTTGCTTTTAGGATTTATCATTTTTTGTACTTTTTCTATATTCATCAATATTTTCTCTTCTGTGATAACCATTCTCACATTTACTATGCCAGATTTAGACATTGTAAATTACCTCCTTTATCTTACGCGTATTTACCTTTGCTTTCTTTATTATTATACATTAAGCAACAAAAAACTACAAGATAATACTATTAATTTTTATATTATTTTTTTGTTACAGAAATATTACAAAAATATTACAAACCTAAAAAATATATTAGGGAAAAGCATTTTCTAACTTTTCCCATTACTTTATTTTTTATAAAACTGTTTTAATTTCTTCTGCTCTTTTTACTTTTTGCGTTGTTGTTTTAATTAATTCTTTATCTGTAACAATTATATCTCTTACATATTTATAAGCAGGCATCTGTTTATTTACTTTTTTTACTTCTTCCCATATTTTTTCCTTGATTTTTTCTTCATCTGTTGTTCCAAAAATCTCTTCTGCATTTTCTTTATCATAAACAATTTTTGCTGCTATTTTAAAGTCTCCATCATCTTCTGGTTTGCCATATACAAAACTTTCTTTTATACCTTCAATTTTATTTATTAAAATTTCTAATTCTTCTGGGTAAATATTTTTACCATTTTTTTGAACAATTACAAATTTCTTTCTTCCTGAAATAAATATATAACCATCTTTGTCTATTTTTGCTAAATCTCCAGTATGAAGCCATCCATCTTCTAATGTTTCCTTATTTGCTTCATCATTATTGTAATATCCAAGCATTATTGAAGGACCTTTTGCTAAAAGTTCTCCTATTCCTTCTTCATTAGGATTATCTATTTTTACATCTAAACTTGGAAATGCTTTTCCAATTGAACCTAATCTTCTATATTTATCGTCTTCTGCAGCAATAACTGGTGAACTTTCTGTTAATCCATACCCTTGGTACATTGTAAATCCTAAATCATTAAAACCTTTTTCAGCTTCTGGATCTAATGCTGCTCCACCTGCGACAAATAATCTTACTTTTCCGCCTAATGTTTCATGTATTTCTTTAAATAATTTTTTTCTAATATCTATACCAAATTTCAATAAGAAATTACTAATCTTAATTCCTTTTTTTACTGTTTCTAATTTTCCTTTTTTTTCAATTCCCTTTATCACTTTTCTATACATTGTTTCAAAAAGTATTGGAACTGATATCATTGCTGTTATTTGATATTCCTTTATATTTTCTGCAATATGACGTATTCCATCACAAAATGCAATTGAACCACCTGTAGACACTGGATATAAGAATCCTACTGTACATTCAAATGTATGATGTAATGGCAAAAATGATAAAAATCTATCTTCCGGTGTTAATTTTATTACTGATGTTATATCTTGAAGGTTGCTACAAATATTTTTATGTGATAACATAACCGCTTTTGAAATAGCTGTTGTTCCTGAGGTAAATAACATTATTCCCATTTTTTCATTATCTATTTCGCTATCTAAAAAGTCTCTATTTCCCTGTTCTATTAATTTTCTTCCTTCTTCTGTTAATTCTTTTTGTGATAATACACCATTTTCTTCCTTACTTAAGTCCATTGAAATAAAATATTTAAGATTTGTATTTTTTTGTTCTCTTATTCTATTCATTACTTCATCATATTTTTTTGAATAAAATATTGCTTCTACTTCTGAACGAATTATTAAACTTTCTATTTCATTATCTGGAAGTGCTTTATCAAGTGGCACTATTACTCCTGTTCCTGTTGCAGTAGCTAAATAATCAACACCCCATTCATATCTATTTTCTGATATAACTGCAATTCTTTTATCTTTTAGTCCCATTTCTACCAATTTAGTTCCTAAAGCATTTATTTCATCTCTAAATTCTTTATGTGTAATTTCTCTGAATTTTCCAGGTGTATCTGTTCTAAAAATATATGCCGGTCTATTTCCGTATTTTTCTCCAGATATTTTAAGCATATCTTTTAAATCTTTATATTCGATAAATTTATGAATTGGTTTTCTCATATCCTATTTCCCCTTTTCTTTTAAACCTTCTATTATAGTATTCTCAAACTCTTTATATAATTTCATAATATCTATATCTTCTTTGCTCCTTATTTTACAAACTAATGTTGAACATATCAGTCCATATATTTCTGAAGCAATTACTTGTGGATTTCCATTTTTTATCTGCCCTTTTTCAATTCCTTCTTTTACTATTTTTTCTATTTTACTAATATATGATAAAATATATTTCTTACAAGTTATATTTCTTGTTTCATTTCCCCAAAATTGGCTAAGAAGTATTTTTATCAAATCCTCATATTTAAATACTATTTTTATTTGAATTAATACGATTGCTTTTATTTTATCTATATAATTAGGAAATTTTGCTGTCTTTATATCAATACTATTTTGTAATAATTTCATTCCCTCTTCAATTAAGAAATTAAATATTTCTTCTTTACTTGAGAAATGATAATATAATGTTCCTTTTGCTACACCTACTGTTGCTGTTATCTCTTCTATACTTGTAGCTTCATAACCTTTTTCTGCAAATAGCTTCATTGAAGTTTCAAATATCTTTCTTTTTGTTTTATTCATTTTTTACCACCCTTCACCTTGTGATAACTATTTATTATTATATATATTTTTCTAAAACTTTGCAATAGTTTTATGTTATTTTGAACATCTATTCCAAAAACAAAAAAACTCATTTATTTTTTTCAAATAAACGAGCTTATACGCCCTATATATTTTCCCCTAAGCAAGCGTAATTTATACGGCTTTTGCTTCAAGTCTTTTAATTCTTGTATCGAATTCTTTATGCTCTTTAGCATTTTCTTCTTCTAATTTTGATAGTTTTTCTAAAATTTGTCCTTGATTTAAATTGCTAATTCTTAATTTATCCAAGATTTCTTCTTGCACACTCTTCATTCCTGCTAGTTCAAATCTTATTTCATGTATTTCTACATTCATTCTGTCTTGAGCTTTTTGCATTCTATCTTGAGCTTTTTGCATTTTGTCTTGAGTTTTTTGCATTTTGTCTTGAGTTGCTTGCATTCTATCTTGAGATTCTTTTAGGTTTTTAATATCATTTTGCATAATTCCCACTGTTGTTTTTAAGTCACTTATATCTCCTTGCATTTCTAAAAGAATTGATAAAATTTTTTCTTCCATTAAACCACCTCCTCTTTTACAAATTTATTTTACCATTGTATTCATATAAAGTCAATAGTAAAAATATTTTTTCAAATTTTCTTTAAAAATCATTTGGATTCTTCGAAAAAATTTGAATAAATAAAAAAATAATAAAAATAAATAAATTAAGTAAAATAAATAAAATATAAAATAATGTTTACTTTATATTAATGTTTAAATATAAAGTAAATATATCTTATCATATTTTTTTAAGAAAATCAAATAATTTTCAAAAAAAAATAAATTTTTATTTACTTTTTTTATTAAGTAATATAAAATAATTCTGATATGGATATAATAAGAAAAAATATGGAGGAAACAAATGAAAAATAAAAATGAATTGAATTACAAAGATTTAAAAATGACTTGTAATCCTAATGTTTTTGATTTTGACACAACTTCTGATTTAGAAGCTATTCAAGATGGAATAGGTCAAGATAGAGGAATTAAAGCATTAGAATTCGGATTACAAGTAGATGTAAAAGGTTACAATATTTATATTGAAGGTCCAAGTGGAGTTGGTAAAACTTTATACACTAAAAATTATTTAAACAAACTTGCATCAAAGAAAAAAGTTCCATCTGATTGGTGTTATATTTATAATTTTGATAATCCTAATGAACCAATAGCTGTAGAACTTCCTGCCGGACAAGGTAAAGAATTCAAAGAAGCTATGGAAGGTTTTATCAAAGAAATCAGAAAAGATATCAAAAAAACTTTTAATAATGATGATTTTGAAAAGGAAAAGGCACTAATAAAACAACAATTTGAAGCAAAACGATCTGCTTTACTCGATAAATTAAACCAAGATGCATCTAAAAATAATTTCCAAGTAAAAACCGCTCAAAATGGTATTTACATGATGCCTATTGTTGATGGTAGAGTTATTGAAGAAGAAGAATTTGATAAATTAGCTGATGAAATTAAAAAAGAATATGAAGAAAAATCTCTAATAGTTCAAGAACAAATAATGAACACAATTTCTCAAATAAAGGAAATCGAACGTGCTTCAGATAAAAAGATATCAGAATGGCAATCAAATGTTGCTCTTCTTACTGTAAATGTTCATATAAATTATTTGAAGTCTAAATATAAAAGAAATAAAAAATTAAATAAATTCTTAAATGATGTAAAAACTGATGTTTTAAAAAATATACCTACATTTTTAGAAGATCCAGAAAAAGTACAAGCTATGCAACCAAATCCTGCAATGAGAAAACCTGATCCATGTTTAAATTATAGAGTTAATTTATTTATTGATAATTCAAATAGAGAAGGTGCACCTGTTATTATGGATTCTAATTATTCTTATAATAATATTTTTGGTGCTTTAGAATACGAAAATTATTATGGCTCTTTAAAAACAGATCACACAATGTTAAAGCCTGGTTTATTACAACAAGCAAATGGCGGATATATTATTTTCCAAGCAAAAGATTTACTTGCAAATGGTGCATGTTATGAAGCATTAAAAAAAGCCTTAAGAATTAAAGAAATTGGTATTGAAAATCATGCAGAACAACGTAACTCTATGGTTCTCATTTCTTTAAAACCAGAACCAATACCTTTAAATTTAAAAGTTATTTTGATTGGAAATAGTAATATTTATCAAACATTACTTTCAATGGATTCTGATTTTAGAAAACTATTTAAAATAAAAGTTGAATTTGAAGAAACCGCTGAAATTAATGACGAAAATTTGAATAAACTTGCACAAATTATTCATGGTTTTTGTGAACACCAGGAATTACCTGGTTTAGATAAAAACGCAATGGCTCGATTAGTTGAATATTCATCAAAACTTGCAGGTAGTCACAGTAAAGTCTCAACAAGGTTTGATGATTTGATGCAAGTAGTCGGTGAAGCTGCTACTTGGGCAAAACTTTCTAAATCTAAAGTAGTTACTGAAAAATATATTAATAAAGCCTTGGCCGAAAGAATTGAAAGAGTCAAAAAATATGATGAAAAATATTTAGAAATGATTAAAGAAAACACACTTTTGATTGATACATCAGGATATAAAGTAGGTCAATTAAATGGTCTAACTGTTATGTCTATTGGTAATTATACTTTTGGAAAACCTGCAAAAATCACTGTAAATACTTATACAGGAAAAAGTGGTATTGTAAATATAGAAAGAGAAGTTGAAATTTCTGGTCCTTCTCATTCAAAAGGTGTTTTGATCCTTACTGGATATTTAGGTGAAATGTTTGCACAAGATATGCCTTTATGTTTAACAGCAAGTATTTGTTTTGAACAATTATATAATGGAGTTGATGGAGATAGTGCCTCAAGTACTGAATTATATGGTTTACTTTCTAGTTTATCTGGCATTCCTATTAATCAATCAATTGCTGTTACTGGTTCAGTTAACCAGAAAGGTCAAATACAACCGATTGGCGGTGTTAATGAAAAAATTGAAGGATATTTCCAAGTGTGTAAAGTACGTGGTTTAGATGGCTCTCATGGTGTTATGATACCTGTTCAAAATGTAGATAATTTGCAATTATCAGATGAAGTAATTGATGCCGTAAAAAACAAAAAGTTCCATGTTTATGCAATTTCTACAATTGAAGAGGGAATCGAAGTTTTAACAGGTGTTCCAGCAGGTAAAAGAGATAAAGACGGACATTTTCCAGCAGGTACTGTAAATCGTTTAGTTTATGAAAAATTGAAGAAATATGCCAAGATTAATACAGAAAAATAGAATAGACTAAAACAAAAAAAGAAAAAAATCTAATATTAGGCAAAGTTATCTTAAATAGCTTTGCCTTTTAAAATATATTCTCTAAATTAAATGCATATTTTTCTTCTATATGTTTTAAAATAAAAACACATTTATCAAGCTCTTTTATTGCATCTGGATATTGATTTGTTTTTACTAAACTATTTAATCCTGTTAAATTATCTTCTACTTTTTCCAACTCATTATGTTCTATATAATACGCAAGTTTATCATGTCTTGTTTCCCAATTCTTCGTTATGTTATCGACTTCTTCTATTAAATCTTCATTTTCTTTATTATCTTCTTTAATTTTTCCATATATATTTTCTTTTAATTCCTCCAATTTATTTGATAAATTATCTACTGACTGTTTTGTATAATTTTGAGTTATAATATTTCCGATTACTATTAAAGTAAAAATTACAATGCAAATAATCAATTCTTTTTTCATCCTTAAACACCTTTCTCTTTTTCCTGGCAAAATATTTGTCCTCTTCCATCTATTGTTGCAATTAGCACCTCATCTGGTTTCATATTAAATTTTTCTATTTCCTTTTTTAACCAATTATAATTTTTTCCAATTGCTTTTAGATTATCATACATAACTTTTCCATCTATTATCAAATCATATGGTATTCCTTCATATTCTGGCATAATATTAAAATCTTGAGGTATTGTATTCCTTTTATCTGGTTTTTGAATAACTGTTACTTGTCCACTTGTTTCTAATATTGCATATTCTACATCTCCAAGATTTACTACATTACTTCCTCTCAACCTTTCTTCTAATTCATTTATCGTAAATCTCTCTTTTTTTAAATTTTTTTCATTTATTCTTCCTCTATATATTAAAATACTCGGTCTCCCACATATTATTTCTCTTGCTTTCGAACTTTTTAAATTTATTATTGAAATAAGCAAATGCATTATCAAAAGCCCAAGTATTGGTATTATTCCATTAAATATTGGAATTCCTGTATCTGTCATAGGTATTGATGCTAAATCTGCTATCATGATAGAAATTGCGAGTTCAAATGGTTGAAGTTGCCCTATTTCTCTTTTTCCCATAAGTCTCATAACTATTAAAACTATTATATATAAAACAATTGATCTAAAAAATGTAATTAACATTATTACACCTACTTTTCTTTCCTTTACTTTTCTTTAATTTATTTTTAACAAATTTTTACTTTTCTATACAATATTTTTTAGTATAAATAAAATATTTTTTGTGAATAATAAAATTAGAACCTTAAAATTTATACATCATGAATTTAAAACTAAGGAGGTTAATAAAATGTCAGAAGTTGACACAAGCAAAACTCAAACTGGCTCATCTACTGCTTGGCAAGTTATAGGAAGATTAGTTGCTTCAGCTGTAGTTTTAGCCATCACTGCATTTTTCACACCAAGTTTTACTATTAATAACATATGGACTTTAGCAATAGCTGCTATTGTTTTGAGCTTAATTGACTATTTAGTAGTCAAATTCACAGGTCTACATGCAAGTCCTTTTGGTAAAGGATTTGTTGGTTTTGCATTAGCCGCTATTACATTATATGTTACACAATTCTTTGTTGCTGGTTACTCTATTTCTTGGGTTGCTGCAATCATTGGTGCATTAATCTATGGTGTAGTTGATTACTTTATTCCAGGAAATCAACAAATGTAGTAATAGAGGGTTCATACGAACCCTCTACTTTAACGACTTCTTGCTATTTGGCTACAGCAATGCTCATATATTTCATTTTTCAATTCTTCTTCGGAAAAATTAGGTATTTCTCCATCATAGTGATAAACTTTAATAATATTATTACCATAATACAGGTCAATATAAACATTTGCCAAAGCTATCCGCTTGTTTCTATAATACACACCTACCGAAAAATGATATTCACTATTTTTCACACTTGTGCATTCTGAAAAAAACTTATACTTAGCCATTCCAAATCCTTTCTCTTGTATTTACAATAGAAAACTATACTTTTTACATGTTAATTATATTTTTATAAATATTGTTTGTCAAGAACTACAAAACATATTTCGAGTATATTCTATCCTTATATTTCTTCTACATAATATATTCTATTACTTTTTTAAACTTTTATATTTTTTCTACTATCTCATTCTTGTTTTTATAAATACTATTTTCTTTAATTACTCCTCTAACTGAAGACAATGGATAAATATTAGTATTTCTTCCAATTACAGTCCCTGGATTCAAAACACTATTACATCCAACTTCTACCTCATCACCAAGCATTGCTCCAATCTTTTTTATTCCTGTTTCTATTTTTTCTTCTCTATTTTTAATTACTACAAGTTTTTTATCAGATTTAACATTAGATGTAATAGAGCCTGCACCCATATGTGCTTTATATCCTAAAATGGAATCTCCTACATAATTATAATGTGGTACTTGTACTTTATTAAATAAAATAACATTTTTAAGTTCGGTAGAATTTCCAACAACTGCTCCATTTCCCACAATTGCTTTACCTCTAATAAAAGCACAATGTCTTATTTCTGCATTTTCTCCAATAATTGCTGGTCCATTAATATATGCTGTAGGATATACCTTTGCAGATTTTGCAATCCATATATTATCACCTTTTTTTTCATAAAGATCAGTGTCTAATTTATTTCCAAGCTCTATTATAAAATTCTCAATATGTGGTAAAACTTCCCATGGATATGTAAATTTTTCTAATAACTCTTTTGCAATAGTTTCATCTAAATTATATAAATTTTTTATTTTACAATCTTCCATACCTATACTCCTTAACTATTTTTTTCTTGTCTGTTCCAATATTTCTCATATAATTCTTTTGCAGTTTTTGGGCTATCTACACCATCTTTATTTTTCACAGGTGCAAAGTCATCTTCTCTTTTTCCTCTTAATATTGCAATATCATCAAAAAACTCGAAGGCATCAAAAATAAAGGATTCGAATTTATAAGAGTTTGGCCCATCAGGTATAACTTCTTTTCCATCTTCATCTATATAAGAATTCTTTTTAAAAGCACTATGGTACATAAGTGGTTCCGTACTTGCTTTTTCTATTGCTTCAATTGTATATAAATTACACATTATATGTGATTCACCATATTTAAGTTCACCGTTATCATCTACTTCTTCTGCCATTTTTTTTGGTAGTTCAGCATATTCAATAACTTTTGGGTGTCCATTCATTCTGCAAAAAACTCCAACTTTTTCGTGAGGATTTGCTTTTACAACTGATTTAGATGCGATTTGTACTCCTTTATCAATTGCCATACCAATTAAAGTTACATCAGCCATCTTAAGTAAAACATTATCTACACCGCCAATAAATACCCATTTAATACCTTTATCTTTCATCTCAGCTAAAGCTCCACTTGCTCTTAAAGATGAATATGTACCACCATTTCCATCAGATGCTTCTTTTATTTTCATATCTTTACTAATTAATAATTTTCCATCTGTATCAACTAATGGAAGTTCACTTTGAGTAAAAATGGTAACAGCATCTTTTGGATAACCAAAATAGTTATTTTTTTCTAAAAACTCTACAGTTGCTCTATTATTCTCTTTACTTGTCATTATATACCAAGGAATAACTGTTTTATATTTTCTATTTGCTTCTTCTAAATTTTCCTTTAATATTTCAAATAAATATTTTCCTTTACCATATACATCTAATTTGAAAGTTCCTTTAGGTCCTGGGTGTCCGAAGTCTTGTTCCTTGCCCTCCTGCCATTGTTACAACTGCATATTTTCCATTTTTTATTATCTCTTCACCTAATTTATCAAATTTATCTTTTTGTTCTTTAGATAATTTTGCCTTATCTAAATAAGGAATAGCCTCTATTTTATTTTCTTTAATCTCAATCTCTTTTTTTGTATTATCATATAATTCCATTATTTGATGAAAATCGATTTTTTCTACTTGTTCCATTAATTCTTGTTTTTCTTCTTCATCTAATTTATTTAATAAATTTACAATATGGTCTTGATTATAACTTTTAAGTAAATCTATTATTTCTTGCTCTTTATTCATATTTCTTTCCATCCCTTCGATTTATATGTATAATTTATTATATGCTTTTTATACTAACATTGCTATTTTATCACACCTGTAACATTTTATCAAGTTTTTTTGAAAAGCTGTCATATTCCATAAATTTTCTAAATATTATTAACTAAAAGTATAGAAAGTAGTACAAACATTTTCTTAAAGATTTGAAGGAGGTATATGATGGAAAATACAAGATTATATCAAGATATTGCCAAAAGAACTGACGGTGATATTTATGTAGGAGTTGTAGGCCCTGTTAGAACTGGGAAATCTACATTTATAAAAAAATTTATGGATTTACTTGTTATTCCCAACATAGATAATGAATATAAAAAAGAAAGAGCAAAAGATGAACTTCCGCAAAGTGCTGGCGGAAAAACTATAATGACAACAGAGCCAAAATTTGTTCCTAATGAAGCTGTTGAAATCACTTTAGATAATAATTTGAAATTTAAAACAAGGTTAGTAGACTGTGTCGGTTATTTAGTAGACAATGCTATTGGTTACTTAGAAGATGATATGCCGAGAATGGTAAAAACTCCTTGGTCAGAAGAAGAAATGCCGTTTGAAAAAGCTGCTGAAATTGGAACAAAAAAAGTAATTGAAGAACATTCTACTATTGGAATTTTAGTTACTACAGATGGAACAATTACAGATATTCCAAGGCAAGATTATATCAAGGCTGAAGAAAGAGTTGTTAGTGAATTAAAAGAACTAAATAAACCATTTATTATATTATTAAACTCTCAAGAACCAAATTCTACGCAAACTCGTGAACTTGCAAAAACACTGTCTGAAAAATATAAAACAACTGTTATTCCAATTAATTGTGAATATCTAAATATAGAAGATATAAACAATATGTTTTCTTCTGTTTTATATGAATTTCCAACTGACCAAATTAGGATAAAATTTCCAAAATGGGTAGATGGTTTAGATTTTTCACATCCATTAAAAACTGAATTATTTAAAGAAATCAAAGATGCTTTAGAAAATGTAAATGTTTTAAAAGATGTATCAAATTGTATAGATGGAATTAAACAAACTAATATAATTTCAAATACCGTAATTTCTGATATGCAACTAGGTTCTCGGGAATGTCTCTATTGAAATTACACTAAAAGAAGAATTGTTTTATAAAATACTTACAGAAATTACTGGTGTCACAATTGATAATGAAGGTGACTTATTCCATATAATTTCTGAACTTTCTTCTACTAAAAAGAAATATGATAAAATTTCTTATGCTTTAGACGAAGTAGAACGCAAAGGTTATGGAATTGTTACACCTTCTATGGAAGACTTAATTTTAGAAGAACCTGAAATGGTAAAACAAGGTTCAAGATTTGGTGTTAAGCTAAAAGCAACTGCCCCATCTATTCATCTTATTCGTACCAATGTAAAAACTGAAGTTTCACCAATTGTTGGTTCTGAAAAGCAATCAGAAGAGCTTGTAAATTATTTACTTTCTGGATTTGAAAATGACCCTAAAAAAATCTGGGAATCTAACATCTTTGGAAAAAGTTTACATGAACTTGTAAACGAAGGCTTGCAAACAAAACTTGCAAAAATGCCTGAAGATGCACAAATTAAATTACAAGAAACACTAGAAAGAATAGTAAACGAAGGAAGTCGGAGGATTAATTTGTATTATACTTTAAGAAAAAAAAGACATACTATTGGTTCTTTCCTTTAGTATGTCTTTTTTTATTAAAATTCTGTAATTTTATTTAATGAATATTGTAGAATTAATCTAACATCTCTTATATTTATATCTCCATCTTGATTTACATCTCCTAAAGTATATTCATCTTCTCCACTAACTTTTAACTCATCAAAATTAGATTTTAAATAAACCTTTGCTGTGTCTGTCACTGGATAACCATCTTCATCAATTTCTACTCCTCCTGCTGCACACCCATTATTATGTGTATAAAATGTTAAATCTCCTTCAAAATCATCATTTACTCTAAAAGTTGCTGTAAGAATAGTTCCAGTTACTTCAAAAGCATTGCTTCCACCATTTACTCCATACCAAACAATTTGTCTTGCATTTTCAAATTCATTAGCTAAAACTAATTCATCTGCTGGACCTCCCATAAGCCATCTTTTATCTGTTGCAACTGGTCCATCTTCTAAACTTTCCAAAGTTATTTGTGTTTCATCATAAACAAGACGATAATCTGCTGAAGCTAATCCAAGTCCATTTTCTGGATTTGTATCAATTGAAACTGTTACTGTAAAAGTGTCTCCTGGTTTTAAATCTGTTTTATCAGCCATTGCTGAGAAAATAACATCTGCTTCATCTTCAGTGCATTTATTTACAAATTCAGCTGCAAGTACGCTATTTTGTAAAAATAACAACACTAAACACAAAATAAGTATTATTACAATTTTTAGTTTTTTAACCATTTTCATACCTCCTTTATTTTATAACTAAACTTTATAACTTAATATATGTATTGTCAATAATTGATTTTTCCTTTTCCAATAATAAAAATGCCCTTAAGGCATTTTTATTAAAATTTATTCTTTTTTGTACTATTAATTATTAAATATTAATATGAATTTCTACTTAAATTTGGATATGAAAATTCTTTTCCTTTTGGTGTGAAATATCCACTAGAAATATGGTCAGCATTAAACTCATTTGCTCCTTTTAAGAAATATTTATATCTCGAACTTAGAGTTTGACCTCCTCCGCCTATAATTATAGGATCATCCCAAGTACAATCAACTGCATACCAATTTCCTTCAAGTTCTACATAGTTCCATGCGTGTCTTTCCGTTTCGCCTTGTGAATTAGTTCCTGTTCCAATTACTAACACACAAGGAATTCCCATTTCATCTAAAATATATTTAAAAGACCTTGCATATCCTTCACAAACAGCAATACGATTAACTAAAGCTCCATAAACATCATAAATATTATTCCTTGAAATTGTAGTATCATATTCTATATTATCTACTAAATAATCATGAACCATTTTTATATCCTCATAATTATTTCCATTTCTTTGTGAAAGTATGTTATTTTTTATTTCCTCAACTCTATTGATTGCTTCTCTTACTTGTTCTTCACTAGTAAAACCTTCTGCAAAATAATTATCTTCATTTCCTGAATTAATAAAAACATTATACGAAACATCTGCAAATTTAGTTATTGTTTCAATATTTAAATACATTTTACTTGGACTCAAATAAAAAATATTAGGATTATCATAAATATAGGCCTCTATTGCTGATTGATAATAATTACCAAGTTCTTCTTGTCCATTTTCTTTTTCTAAAATATCAGAAAAATTTTCGCCCAATTCTATTCTATATGTACCACTTTTCATATTTTCTTTATTACTTTCTAATGCCTTATATATAGTTTTAGCCTCTTCTTCTAATTGATTATAAAAATATTTATCTACATTAACATTACTATAATCCGCAATATTAGGAGCTTTTGAATTTCCTATAGCCTCAAACGGATTACTTTCAATTACTTTTGGTGTCTCTATTGTTTTAGTATCAACTGTTTCTTCTTTATCAACATCATATTTTCCTACAAACTCTTCTAATTTTGAAGAAGTCTCTGTTTCAATAAATTCTTGATATATTAAAAAACCAAACAATGCAAGTACACCAATTATTAATATCATAACAACTGATATTATAAAACTTGCTAATTTACTTTTCATATTTTTCTCCTAATAATTTTTTCTTTTTATATTATATCATTTTTTTGTTTTGAAAACTAGTATATTTTTATACTTTTTTAGTTATAATAAAAAAAATACTTAAAAATAGTATTTTTATTAATATTTGTAAAATTTAGTAAAAATTATACAAAGGAGAATTGCTATGAATTTAAAAGATATATTAAATAAATTCTTTTCTTATTCACCACCTTTAGAATATAATTTTACTCTTCCTGATAATTCTAATAAAGAAGAACTAAAAAAAGATACTAATAATGAAAAGGTAAAGTCTGATGAAAAAATATTTCCAAGTATAAGTGTTAATAAAGAATATATGCAAGTAAAATATAATACTTTAATAAATAGTGATATTGTCCTTCGCGAATTTACTTTAAATGCTCGTGGCAGACAATATAATGCTTTTATTATATATATTGATGGTATGATAGATTCTAAGATAATGGATGATTTTATTTTAAAACCTTTAATGTTAAGAAATAGAAATAATCTATTTGACGGTTCTCAAAACAGAGTAGTCTCTGAGGCAATAACTAATAATATCACTGTAAGAAAAGTCAAAAAATTTAATTTAGCAAATTATTTAATTAACTCATTGATACCTCAAAACTCAGTAAAGCAAGTAAATACATTTTCAGAAGTTTCAGCAGGTATTAACTCAGGAAATTGTGCTTTATTTGTTGATACAATTCCAATTGCTTTTGATATAGAGCTTAAAGGTTTTAAACAAAGAAGTGTTGATAAGCCTAATAATGAAATTATCATAAAAGGTCCACATGAGGCTTTTGTTGAAAATATTCGTACAAATACTTCTTTAATTAGAAGAATTATCAATAATGAAAATCTAATTATAGAAAATATTTCTGTTGGTAAAATTACAAAAACTAAATGTGCTGTATGTTATATGAAAAATATCACAAATGAAGATTTAGTAAATGAAGTTAAATATAGATTAAATAATTTAGAAGTTGATTCTCTACTTTCTGCCGGTGAACTTGAACAATTGATTGTAGATTCTAATATTTTAGGAATTCCTGAAGTATTATCTACTGAAAGACCTGATAAAGCCACAAAATATTTACTAAAAGGAAGAGTTATCGTTATTGTTAATGGTACTCCTTATGGAATTATTATGCCTGCTGTTTTAGCTGATTTTCTTACATCTTCTGAAGATAGTAATTTAAAAGTTAATTTTGGTAATTTTTTGAGAAGTTTAAGAATTATAGCTAGTTTTATTACTCTTTTACTTCCTGGTCTTTATGTAGCAATAACTAGCTTTCACCAAGAAATATTACCTACTAGTCTTCTTTATTCAATACTAGCTTCAAGAGCAAGTGTTCCATTTCCTATTATTGTAGAAATTTTAATTATGGAAATTTCTTTTGAATTAATACGTGAAGCTGGTCTAAGAGTTCCTTCTCCTATTGGTCCAACTATTGGAATTGTTGGTGCACTAGTTTTAGGGCAAGCTGCTGTAAGTGCTGGAATTGTAAGTCCAATTCTTATTATTATAGTTGCAATTACTGGTATTGCTTCATTTGCAATCCCTGATTTTTCCTTTGGTTTTCATTTAAGATATTTTAGATTTTTATTTATACTTCTTGGCTTTATGGCTGGATTTTTAGGAATAGGCATTGGTCTTTTTGTCTATATTTCCATATTATGTAGCTTGCAATCATTTGGAGTATCATTTACCTCTCCATTCGCTCCTGTTTCTATTAAAGATGGAAATGGATATTTTTTACCTCCTATTTGGAAACGTGAATATAGAGCTTCTTATATGGCAACTAAAAAGGAAAATGAACAAGAAGACATTTCTATGAAATGGAAATATAATTCTAAATTACACAAAAAATAAAAGAGGTGATTACATGACGAAAATAGGTCAAGTAGAAGCAATTATGCTAATTTTAACAATTATAGTAACACATACTGTTTTATCCATGCCTACTGATATTTTAAATAATTATAAATCTGCAAGTATATTGAATTTAATTTATGTAGGTATTATTGCAATTATAATTTCTTATTTTATATACAAATTATTTAAAAAATTCCCATCAATGGATATTGTTGATATTTCAGAATTCATTGGTGGAAAGATTCTTAAAAACATTATAGGCATTATTTTTATTTGTTATTTTATTATAAGTAGTAGCTTACTTCTTAGAAATTTTTGTGAGAGTATACAAATACTTTATTTTCCAATGACTGATATTACTTTTATTATTGCTTTATTTGTTATTGCTCTTGGAATAGTTAATAATTTAAGTTTTTCAGCAAGTATAAAATCAAATGTAATTATTTTACCTATTGCTTTAATTTCTGTTGTATTTCTATTTTTTACAAATATAGGTAGATTTGTCCCAGAAAGGATTTTTCCTCTTTTAGGAGAAGGTGCATATAATACATTTATTTTAGGTTTAACTAATCTTGGCTCTTTTGGAGGTATTGCTTATCTTTATTTTTTACCTCCGATGCTTAAAGATTATAGTAAATTTAAAAAAATCTGCATAATTTCTATTTTGGCAACTTCACTTTATTTAATTTTTACAGTAGCTACACTTCTATTTATTTTTACATTTTTTACAAACGTAAGCGAAATTTCTCCACTTTATACTGCCACTAGGTATATCGAATTTGGCTCATTTTTCCAAAGATTAGAATCTTTGTTTTTACTTATTTGGATTTTAATTTTTGCTTGTTATATAAGTATTGTCTGTAAATTTTCTGTAAGTATTTTAAAAAAATTGACTAATATTTCAGACACCAAACCTTTAATTAATATCTTTTGCTTACTTATTTTTACAATTGCATTAATTCCTAAAAATTTAGCTGTTACACAATTCTTTGAGAGTAGTATTTATAAATACTTAGTTTTAATTATAGTTCTATTGCTAGGAATTGGTATCCTAATTTTTGCAAATATTATTAAGTACAGGCAAAGATTAAAGGTTAATGTAACTGAAAAAAGATTAAATGTTTAATTTAAGGAGTATTTAAATGAATAAATGGTTTAAAAATATTTTCATTTTTGTAGTAATTTTAGTTTTCATCTCTGCTTTTTCCAGTTCCTATTCTTCTCTTAATATTGATAACTTAACATATGTTTTAGCAATAGGTATAGATAGCTCAGATAATAATAATTTAGAAGTTAGTTTTCATTTTTCTAACCCAATTCCTGCTGAATCTAGTGCAAATGAAAAGCCTAATCCTATAATTAATACTGTTACTGCTTCTTCTCTTAGTAATGCTATTAATTTAGTAAATGGTTATCAAGGAAGACAACTTAATCTTTCTCATTGTAAAGTTATTATTTTTTCAGAAGAAATTGCATATAGAGGAATTTCAGATGAGATTTATACTTTGATTAATGATACACAAATACGTCCTTCTGCAAATATTATTATTAGCAAGTGTAATGCAAAATTTTATATGAATCAAGTCAAGCCTGAAATTGAAAACATTCTTTCTAAATATTATGAAATTTTTGCTGAATCTAGTAAATACGTAGGTCACATTCCTAATGCTACTATTGGTGACTTTTTTAATAGCCTTAATTGCAATACTTGTGAACCTTATGCAATTCTCCGGTGGTATTAATAAGGATAATTCAAATACTAATAGTTTAGAAACATCTGATTTTGGTGACAATACTAATAATAATTCTCAGAAAGATTATAATATTAAAGCTAATGATTCTTCTGTCGAAGGTGAAAATAAGGTTGAAAACATTGGTGTTGCTGTTTTTAAATATGATAAATTAGTTGGTGAATTAACTGCATTAGAAACAATGGCTTTTTTAAGTATTAGAAATAAAGTTGATAGATTTTTAGTCTCTATACCTGACCCTTTAGATGATAATAAATATTTAGATATTTATATAACTCCTAAAAATTCTACAAATGTACAAATTGATACTTCTAATTCTTCACCTTATATAAAAATCAATTGTAATTTTACTGCTCAAATTTACTCAATGACTGATAATTCCGAATATCTATCATCTGAGATTTTAGATATAATTTCCAATTCTTGTAATAAGTATTTAGAATCTATGTTTTTAGATTATTTATATAAAAGTTCTAAAAACTTAAAGTCTGATATTAATGGCTTTGGAATTTTTGCTTCTAAAAACTTTTTAACCACTAATGATTTTGAAAATTATGATTGGCCTGAATGTTATAAAAATGCTTTTTTTGATGTTAATATAGACACTTCTGTAAAATCTGCTATGTTAATTTCTGAAACTTAAAATAAGAAGGTGATTTTTTGCAAAATTTTATTTATGATTTTTTATTTATTGTATTTAGTGTTTTTATTTTATTAAAAACTATTGGTTATGGAATTTATGAAATTAGAGAACAAAAAAATAAAATAGGCGGTTTTTCTGTTATTATATTTTCCATCTTTGTAGTAATATTTTTTATAACAACAATTATTTTGAAATAATCATTGTTTGCTATCTTAACTCCTCTTGACTATTTATATCTTATTTAATTTAAAGACTAGGCCAGAGCAAAACTCCAACCTAGTCTTTAAATGATTAGATGTTCCAGATGTCCATGAGCTCAAGGAGTTCTTTTTGGTCATCTCTGTTAATCAAGCTACTTGAAGAAAACTTACATGTCTTTTCATCATACTTGACCTCAGCTCCGCTTGTTAAAATCACTGAATAGCGATGTAACAGCTTGCTTAATACCCTTCTAAAAGGGCTCGTTCGCAGTTCGTCCATCTTCACAATTTTCACAACTAATCATCCTCGTCATTTTGACATGGTAATTCTACCATATCCTGTCTTCCCTGCTACTCGGCATCAAGAGACGCTATCTCACTTTCAATCTTTGCAAGGACATTCTCTCTAATACCGACAATGCTCTTTACAGCTTTAATGTAATCATCAGAATATTTGTCGGAACTAATATCGGCGTCTCGAAGAATTTCCTTACTGCGACAAAGGTCGCTCTCAACAGTGTTCTTGCTTTCGACAAGTTTTTTTCTCTCCATTTTTTTGATCCTTTCTCTTGCGACCGATATTTGAATAACACCAAAAATTGGTGCATTAAGGAAGATGTATAAGGAATCTCCCTATACATCTATATTATAACATTTTTTATACTAAAAAGTCAATTTATGTAAATTTTACTTTTTATAAAGAGAGAAGGCGATTTCTACCTTCTCTCCTCCCTTTCTTTATGACCTTGTTGCTAGCAGAAATTGATTTGATTATCGAGCTCACGATTCCTGGATTCAAGCTCCTCGATTCGCTTCTTCGCATCCTCGATTTGCTCCTTGGCGTGCCAATTCACACCAAAGTGCCCTTTACGCTCTTCCTGCGGAATTTGCTCCTCAAAGACAATGTCCTGCAAATCCAAGATTTTATCGACATTGCGATAAATCTCTTCTTGCAACTGCTCGATGGTCATTCCTACTCCTTTCTTGTCAAGCCATTATATATGTAAACTATCTTGTCAGATAGGAAAAAGGGAAATATATAGTTACTACACTATACATTTATATTATACAACATCAAATTAACAAAATCAATTTTTAAAAATTATTTCAAAATCAATTTCTTTTAATTCTTTACTTGCACGTATTACTCTTATTCTTATTTTGTCTCCTATTTTATAAGTTTTATTTGTAATTTCTCCAATTAAAATTTTCCTTTCTTCATCATATATAAAATATTCATCACCTAAATTTTCAAATCTAATTAAACCTTCTACTGTATTTTCCAACTCTGCAAATACTCCGAATGATGTTATTGAAGATATAATAGCATCATATTCTTCTCCAATTTTACTTTCCATATATTCTGCCATTTTCATTTTAGTTGCTTCTCTTTCAACTTCTGTTGCTATTTTTTCTCTTTCAGATGCTTTGATACTTCTATCCTCTGCTTGTTTTTCTAATATATTAGATTCTTCTTCATCTATTACATAGTTACTTTCTAAATATTTTGAAATTACTCTATGTATAAATAAATCCGGATATCTCCTAATTGGTGATGTAAAATGACAATAGAACTTACTTGCTATTCCAAAATGTCCTTTGTTTTCTGGTTCGTATCTTGCTAGTTTAAGTGTTCTTAATATTAATGTTGATATTACTCTTTCTTCCTCTTTTCCCTTTATTTCGTCAAGTATCTTTGCAAATTCTTTCGGATATATGTTATCTTTAGATGCTTTTATTTTTAACCCATAATTATATAAAAATTTATTTAATTCTTTTACCCTTTCTAAATCGGGTTCTTCATGTACACGATATATAAATGGTGCTTGTAACCAATAAAATTTTTCAGCAATTGTTTCATTTGCAGTAAGCATAAATTGTTCTATTATTTCATTTGCAAAACTTGTTTCATATTTTCCAACACCTATTGCTTTTCCATTAATATCCAATTCTATTTTTGTTTCTGGAATATCTAAATTTAAATATCCATTTTCTAATCTTCTTTTCTTTAAAATATGTGCAAGTTCTTCCATTAATTTGAATTCTTGTATATATTTTCCATACTTTTCTAATACTTTTTCATCTGTACCATCTAATATTTTTTGAACATCAGTATATGTCATTCTTTCTTTTACACATATAACTCCTTTGCAAATATCAGACGATACAACATTTCCATTATTATCTATTTCCATTATACATGATAATGTAAGCCTATCCTCCCCTTGATTCAAACTACATATCCCGTTTGATAACTCTCTTGGAAGCATTGGTATTACTCTACCTAACATATATATACTTGTTCCTCTTAATAATGCTTCACTATCTAATAAACTATTTTCTCTTACATAATTACTTACATCTGCAATATGTACTTCTAAACTATAATTACCATTATCTAATTTTTCAACTCTTACTGCATCATCTAAATCTTTTGCATCTTCTCCATCTATTGTAAATATATTCCTATCTCTAAAATCTCTTCTGTTTTTTATATCTTTTTCATTTATTTTTCTACCATATTTTTTTGCTTCTTCTACAACCTGCTCTGGAAATTTTGAAGGAAGGTCATGTTCTTTTATTATTGATAACATATCAACTCCCGCTTCATTCACATTTCCCAACACTTCAATTATTTTTCCTTCTGCCTTTTTCCCTTTTTCAGGATATTTAATTATTTTTACTAATACTTTATGGTTGTTTCTTGCTTTTCCAAAGTTCTTTTTAGATATAAATATATCTGTTCCGAAGTTTTTATCATCTGGTATTACAAATCCAAAGTTTTTATTATATTTAAATATTCCTACTATAGTATTTTTCTCATGTTTTAATATTTTTACTATTTTTCCCTCTCCACTTTTTACCTTATTTGCTTCGTCTGTTATCTCTATTAACACATGGTCTCCATTTAAGGCATTTAGTGAATTTTCTTTTGATATATATATTTCATCTTCTCTATCTTCTAATTTTACAAATCCAAATCCTTTTTGATTTTTTCTATAATATCCTTCATAATACGTTTTTTCACAAATTCTATACCTATTTTTTCTATTTTTTTGAATTTTTAATTCTAATTCTAATTGCCCTATTACTTCCAAAAAATCATGATATTCATTTTTAGGTACTCTCATTATCATTGCTATTTCTTTTGCCTTCATCGGGACATAATCATCATCATTCATTAAATCTAAAATCTTCTGTTTTCGTTCTTCCATCTAACTTTTAATTCCTTCTTTCTCTTTTTTAATATTTTTTTCTACTAATAAAAGGGCTTGTTTTTTAAACCGCCCTAATTTTTATGCCATATACAAAATTCCTAAAGTTATTGTAAGCACTGCAAATATAACTGATAATATAACTGTCCATCTTTTTTGTTTTCCTTCTTTTGTTCTTCCTTTGTTTTTTTCAAAGAAATTATTAGTTGACGAACCTGTTATTGTAGATGATAAACCTGCATCATCCTTTGATTGTATTAATGTTAATATTATTAGTGCTAATGCTACTATCAAATATATTACTATTAATATCCATTTTGCTATTTCCATTTTTGCTCCTCCTAACGGTCTTTAATATTACTTAGGTATTGTAACATATTTTTCAGTAAAATGCAAATATTTCATATAAGTTTTAAAAAATTTTTAAATTTTATACAGTAAAAAAGACATGTAAATTCCATGCCTTTAACTATCTAACATTTTCCATATGCCTATTTTTTTAGGTACGCTTGTAAATACAATTTTTTCCTTTTTAGTAGGGTGTATAATTGTAAGTTTATATGCCCACAAAGCTATTTGTTTATTCCTTCCTCTTGTTCCATATTTCTGGTCTCCATAGATACTATGATTAATATTTGAAAGCTGTACTCTTATTTGGTGATGTCTTCCAGTATGTAAATTAATTTTTAATAAACTTAAATCTTGTTCTTTATCATATTTTAAAACTTCATATTCTAGTACTGCTTTTTTTGCTTCTTTCTTTTCTTTATTTACCACAAAACTTGTATTTGACTTTTTATCTTTATATAAATAATTTTCTAAAGTTCCATTTTTGTCTTTAAACTTTCCATCTACTATTGTTAAATATTCTTTCTTAAAAATCTTATCTCTTACTTCATTAGATAATCTTGAAGCTGCTTTTGAAGTTTTTGCAAATATTATCACTCCACCAACTGGTCTATCTAATCTATGTACTAATCCTAAATAGACATTACCTGGCTTATTATACTTTTCTTTTAAATAATCTTTCACTAGTTTCATCATACTAATATCACCTGTTTCATCATCTTGTGAAAGAATATTGGGGATTTTTTCAACTACAATTATATGGTTATCTTCATAAATTATATTTAAATTCATTTTTCTTTCTTTTTTATTTTTATATTTATCCATTATTTTCCCACCTAGCATAAATTCCACAAGGTAAAACTAATTTAGAATTTTCCATTGGAATTCCAATTTCTCCACATTCTTCTTTTCCTTTATATCTTTTACTAATTGTAAGATTTAAGATATTTTTCAAAACAGTACTAGATATACCAGTTGTATATGAATTTATCAGGAAAAATACTGGTTTATTTGATAATACTTTTGTACAAAGTTCCACTAACTCATAAATATTATTTTCAAATTGCCATATTTCACCTTTAGTTCCTCTTCCATATGAAGGTGGATCCATAATTATTGCATCATATTTATTTCCTCTTCTTATTTCTCTATTTACAAATTTCACAACATCATCCACTATAAATCTAACTGGTTTATCTTTTAATCCTGATGAAATTACATTCTCTTTTGCCCATGTTGTCATTCCTTTTGAACTATCTACATGACAAACTGATGCCCCTGCTGATAAACATGCAACTGTTGCACCTCCAGTATAAGCAAATAAATTTAATACTTTTACTTCTCTTTTTTCACTTCTTATTTTATTAATCATCCAGTCCCAATTAACAGCTTGTTCTGGAAACAATCCTGTATGTTTAAATCCCATAGGTTTTATATTAAAGGTTAAATCTTTATAATGTATTTTCCATGAACTTGGTAATTTCTTATTAAAATCCCAAGAACCTCCACCTGTTTTGCTTCTATGATATGTAGCATTAATTTTATTCCACTTATCTGGAAATGATTTGTTTTTCCAGATAATTTGAGGATCTGGTCTTGATAAAATAACATCTCCCCATTTTTCTAATTTTTGTCCATCTGCCATATCTAATATTTTATAATCTTTCCATTCATCTGCAAGTCTCATTTATTTACTACCCTTTCTATTTAGAATAGTAACATTTTACCATATTTTTAAATTTTTTGCAAAATATTGAAAAAACTAAAAATCATTGTTATGTTTAATATAGAAAAAATGAGTATAGTAACTATTATTGTTGAAATAAATTTATGTCTTTTTATCTTCCTTTTCATTTTTCCGAAAAAATCTTGGTTTTCTTAAAATTAACTTGTCCAATTTCGTATCATACATAAGTTCATACCACCTATCATTTGTGTTTTCCATCATATCACCCTTTCTAATTTTCTTATTTATATATATATTCATTAAAAGTGATTTTTATTCATCATATAAAAAATTTCTTGTAAAAATTAGCATTTCTTATGGTCAGTTTTCGGAATTCTAATTAATAGAATACTAACACTCTTTGTGTTCAACAAACTTCTAAGTTTTGTATCAAGAAAACACACAATTTGAATAAAAAAGCCTAGGTTGGTAGCACAAATATTAGTTCTACCGACCTAGTTTTTATAATTCTTTAATTTTCTTTGCTAATTTTTCAGTAATACCTTTAACAGCTGTTAATTCTTCTAAACTTGCTTCTTTTATATTTTTAACACTTCCAAAATGTTTTAACAATTCTTTTTTCTTAACCTCTCCAATTCCTTGAATATCATCTAATGCAGATTTTGTAACTTGTTTATCTCGTAATTTTCTATGATAAGTAATTGCCGTATCATGAACTGTATCTTGAAATTTAGTAATTAGATTCATTAAATTTTGTGAAATTTCAAATTCATTTCTATTTTCGTCCATTAAAGCTCTTGTTTGATGTTTATCGTTTTTAACCATGCCATATACAGGAATATTTAAATTGTATTTTTTAATTGCCATTTTTATTGCTCTTATTTGAGTAATTCCCCCATCTGCAAATATGACGTCTGGAAGCTCTCCAAAACCACCTTTTGGATTTTCTATTGAGTGCTTTAATCTCCTTGTTACAACCTCTTCCATACATTTTGGATCGTCTTGTCCAAAAACACCTTTTATTTTGAATCTTCTTGATAAGTTTTTCTTTATTACTCCATCTTGCATAACACACATACCGAGCTACCATAAATTCACCAGAAATATTTGATATATCATAACTTTCTATTTTTCTTGGTAATTTATCCATATTTAATACAGCTTTTAACTCTAACAATATCTCACTTTTATCTTTTTCTTTATTTTCCAAAGTAACTTTGCTATTCATTTCTGCCATCTCAACAAAGCGAAGTTTTTCGCCTTTTTTTGGTGACTTTATTTCCACTTTTTTTCCTAAAGATGTGGATAACCACCCTTCAATTGCTGTTTTATCTTCAATTTCTTCCCTAATCATTATTTTACTAGGAATATTAGGATTATCCATATAATATTGTTTTATAAAACCTGATAAAATTTCTTTATCTTCCATATCCTTCAAATCTTGGTAAAAATAATGTTCTCTTCCTATCATTTTACTTCCACGAACAAAAAATATCTCTATGCATATTTGCATTTCTGATTTTGCAATTCCAATTACATCAATGCTATTTTCTGATATATTAGAAACCTTTTGTTTTTCAGAAACTCTTTTGATTGCAACAATTCTATCTCTAATACTTGCTGCTTTTTCATAATCTAAATTCTTAGATGCTGTTTCCATTTCATACTTCAACTCTTTAATTACCTTATCTATCTTTCCATCTAAAAGGTCAATTATTTCTTTAATTTGTTTTCCATATTCTTCTTTCGAAACTTTTCCACAACATGGTGCTAAACATCTTCCAATATGGTAATTTAGACAAGGACGTGGTCTTTCTTTTAAGTTTCTACATTGACGTATTTTATATTTGCTTTTAATGAAATCTATCATCTCTTTTGCGCTTCCAGGATTTGCATATGGTCCAAAATATTTAGAACCATCATTTATAACTCTTCTTGTTATAAATACTCCAGGAAATTCATTTTTTAAATCTATTTTAATATATGGATATGTTTTATCATCTTTTAATAAAACATTAAATTTAGGTCTATTTTTCTTTATTAAATTACATTCTAAAATCAGTGCTTCTGCTTCATTATCTACTACAATATATTCAAAATGGTCTATCAGACTTACCATTTTCTTAATTCTTTCTGTTTTATTTGTTTTCCTAAAATATTGCCTTACTCTATTTTTTAGAGACACTGCCTTTCCAACATATATTATATTATCATTTTTATCTCTCATTACATAAACACCAGGTTTTCCTGGTAATTTTTTTAGTTCTTCTTCTATATTAAACATCATCATCACCAAAATTTATTTATTTGATAGAAATATTATAACACCTTTTTTTCAATTTTTCTAGCAAAAATAGAAAGTAAGCAAACTCGCTTACTCCTTATTAAAAAACATTATTAAATTTTCTATTGTTTCTTTATCTTTATCATTTAATTTCTCATATCCTGCTAATTTATATTCTAAAGTTCTATTTTCTTCTACTTTAAGATATTTACTAAATATTTGATTTATTCCAATATTAAATAAATTACAAATTCTAATTAATATCTCATATGATGGTTTTGCCCTATCTTGTTCTATATCACTTATATATCTTACTGAAACCTCAATTTTTTCAGCTAATTTTTCTTGAGTATAACCATTACTTTTTCTTATTTGTTTTATTGTTTTTCCTATTTTAATTGTACTTGCTTTTCTCATTTATACCACCTATTATTCTATTTTTGTTTATATTATCAAAAATTTCCTATAGTATAAATGAATTGTTTTCGTAATTTATAGTAATACATTTCGTTTTATAAATCTTTCAGATATTGATTTAATAGTTTGTCTAATATTTTCCTTTGTTTTTTTACCTCTTCGTTTTTTTCTTCTTTTATTAATATTTTTAATATTTCTAACTCTTTTTCAATTTCTTTTTTTATTTCCATTTATACCACCTCATCATTAGTTTCTACTTTTTATATTTTTTTATTCCTTTTATATTCAAAAAAAAGAAGCTATTACTAGCTTCTCTATATGATATCATATATTTATATATTTTTTAATAATTTTATTTTTTGTTTACTACGTCTTTTAATGCTTTACCAGCTTTGAATACTGGAGCTTTTGATGCAGGTATTTTGATTTCTTCTTTAGTTTGTGGGTTTCTACCTTTTCTAGCTGCTCTTTTTCTAACTTCAAAAGAACCAAATCCAACTAGTTGAACTTTTTCTCCTTTTTTTAGTGAGTCTGTTACAACTTCTACAAAAGCGTTTACTGATGCTTCAGCTGCTTTTTTTGTTTCACCTGTTTTTGCAGCCATTGCTGCGATTAATTCAGCTTTGTTCATTTAAATTACCTCCTATAAAGTATAATGTTATGTACTTTATTATTTTTAAAATAATAAATGTACTACTAATTAAAAATATTCGCCACAAATCCTTAAAATCCTTCTTTTTTTCACATTTTTTTCTTAAATTTATTAATTTTTTTAATATATTTTCAATTTTGTTAAAATACTACAAATTTTATCTCCAGCAGGTATCATTCTAATTTCTTCTTTAGTAAATACTTTTAGAACAATTATTGCTAATCCATAAATTATTACGGCAAATATTATCGCTAATATTGTAGCCAATTTTTCTGCAATTATTCCTGAAAGCACTAAATACATAAAATATGAACAAATTCCCATAATTGCAGTTGCAATAAGTGGTTTTATTACAAATTTATTTATTGGTAATTTTAATTTAAATGCCTTTTTCAAACATACTATTGAAATTGAAAATGCAATAACATGACAAGCAACAGAAGCCCAAGCTGCACCATTTACTCCAATTTCTGGTATTGGTACTAATATTAAATTCAAAATTAATTTAGCAATAACTCCGAAGTCCAAGCGAAATTGCTGGAACTCTTAATAATCCATACCCTTGAAGTGCACCGATTTATGGTTTGATCAAGTATAGTAAATAATATTGTAAGAGAACTTATTTGTAATATTACAGTCCCATCACTTGCATTAGGGTATAATAAATTTAAAATCTGTTCTGCAAACACACACATTCCAACAGTACAAGGAAGACCTATTAGCATTGAAATTAATAATGAAAACTTGGTTTTTTGTTTTATTGTTTTTCTATCTTTTCTTGCTTTAGCTGCTGAAACTGCAGGAACTAACGCTGTTGCAAATGCTACATTTATAGATAATGGAAGGCTTGTTAAAGTATCTACTTTTCCTCCTAAAATTCCATATTGACTGATTGCTTCATCTTCTGGTAAGAATTCTTTTAGACTTCTTACAACTGTAAAAGAATCTATATTTTTGTTTACTGATGAAAGAATTGCAGTTATTGCTATTGGAAGTGATACTATAATTATCTTTTTTACAATATTTCTTACCCTTTCATATTTGTAATTTACTGTTGAATTTATTTCTTGTGCTATTTCTTTTCTTCTAACTTTATAATATAATAACAAATATCCAAATCCAGTCATTGTAGCAAGTGTTGTGGCTAATGTTGCACCTGCTGCCATCCATTCTGTTGATACATTTGACACTATTGCAACTATTTCTACTAATATAATAGTTAAAGCTGTTTTAAAAATTTGCTCTAATGATTGTGACCTTGCTGTTGCTTTTATATGTTGTCTACCATTAAAATATCCTCTCATAACAGATGCTATTGCAACAAAAAATATTGCTGGAGATAAAGCAACTAATGTCATTTCCGCTTCAGGTATTTGAAGCCATTGTACCGCAATTAAATGTGCACCAAAGAATAGCATCAAACTACCTACCAAACCAATTACAGCAAATGTCGCAAAAGCTATTTTGAATATTCTGTGGGCTCCTTTATGATCTCCTATTGCAACTCTTTCTGAAACTAGTTTTGAAATTGCATTTGGAACTCCTATTGATGAAATTGTAAGTAGTAATGCATATATTTGATAGCTTGCTGAAACAATCCCATTTCCCTTATCTCCAAATCCTTCTTTATTTGTTAAATATAGATTATATACTAAACCTAACAATTTTATAAGAACCTGTGAAAATATTAATGTTATAACACTTTGCATGAAGGTCTCTTTTTTTGCTCCATTTGCTTTAGTTTTTATATGTTTTGGCATGAAATCACTCCAATTCTTAACTTCTTCTATACTACATTTTACTTAAATATTATAAAATTAATTACTAAAATATTCAATACTTTTTTAAAAATTAGGGACGTTTCCTTTCGCTCGTTTTCGAGCAAAAGGAAACGTCCCTTTAAATACTTTAAATATTTTTATCTATATTTGGTAATAGTTGTTTCTTTCTTGAAACTACACCTTCTAAAAAGACTCTATTATTTTCTAATTTTTTGTCAAATCCTTTTTCTACTGCATCTACTTTGTTTCCTAATGCTATTATTTCTGAATTACTATTTAATATGTCTGTAATTGCTAATACAAACAACTCTAATCCTTTACTTTCTATTTCTTCTTTTATGGCATTCTCTAATTCTTCTTGTCTTTTTAGTACATCTGGAATATTTACAGTGTTTACTTGTGCTATTATAAATTTAGTTCCATTTTTATCCAAACTTTTTGCATCTAAAGAAATTAATTCTTTAGCTGTAAAATCATTTAAATCTGTTCCTGCTTTTAACATTTCTAGTCCGTATTCTTTAATGTCTATTCCTATTATTTTTTCTAATTCTTCTAATGCTTTTTTATCATGTTCTGTCGTTGTTGGTGATTTTAAAAGTAATGTATCAGACATTATGCTACTTGCCATAAGTATTGCTTCTTCTTTACTTATTTCTACATTTTTTATTTTATATTCTTCTAAAAGTATTGTTGATGTGCAACCATATGGTCTTGCTGTATAACTTAGTGGTTCTAATGTTTCAAAATTAGCTATTCTATGGTGATCTACAACTTCTAATATTTTTGCTTTTTCTATTTTTTCTACACTTTGATTAAATTCGTTGTGATCTACCATTATTACTTGTTGCCCGTCTTCTAATTTTTCTACTAATTCTGGTTCTTGTAGTTTTAAATAGTCTAGTACATATTTTGTTTCTTTATTTATTTTTCCTAATCTTACTGCTCTTACATTTTCCATTTTTAATTTTTTACTTAATCTTTCTTTTACTAAACTTGAACATATTGAATCTGTGTCTGGATTTTTATGTCCGAATATTAAAATTTCTTTTTCCATTTTTTTCTTCCTTTCCTTACTGCTTAATTTATCACAAAAACCTCTTAAATTATTCTCTTTAAGAGGTTTGTTTTTCTTATTCTTCTACTGGTGCTTCTACTGGACAAACACCTGCACATGTACCACATGAAATGCATGCAGAAGCATCTATTTCAAATTTACTATCTCCTTGTGATATACATCCTACTGGACATTCAGCAGCACAAGCTCCACAAGAAATACATTTATCTGTTATTTTATATGCCATTTATTTCACCTCCTAAAACATCTTTTCCACTTATTATTCTCTATTTGTGATTTCTTCCAATTTCAATAATTCATCCCATCTTCTGTCTACTTCTTTTTGGAATTCTTCAATCATCCATTCATTTCCTGGTTTAAACATATGTTTAAATCTTTTTTGTGGTTTTAAGAATTCTTCTATTGGTAGTTTTTTAGCTGGTTTGTAATTAATCTTATATTTACCATCTACTACTTCATATAATGGCCAATAACATGTTTCTACTGCTAATTTATTTATTTGCATTAACATATCTGTTGGATATCCCCATCCTCTTGGGCATGGTGCTAATACATTTAAGAAACATGGTCCTTCTGTATAAATTGCTTTTTCTGCTTTTTCATATAAATCTTTGAAATTCATATAACCTATAGTTTGTGCAACATATGGCAAATGATGTCCTGCCATTATTGCTGTTAAATCTTTTCTTTGTTGCATTTTTCCAGGAATAACACTTCCTGCTGGTGATGTTGTTGTATCAGCAAAATGTGGCGTTGCAGATGAACGTTGTATACCTGTATTCATGTATGCACCATTATCATAACATACATAAACCATATCATGTCCACGTTCCATTGCTCCTGATAAACTTTGGATACCTATATCATAAGTTCCTCCATCTCCACCAAATGCAATAAATTTTGTTGTGTTATCTATTTTTCCTTGTTTCTTCATAGATTTATAAGCTGCTTCTGCTCCTGAAAGTGTTGCTCCTGCACACTCAAAAGCTGTATGGATAAATGAATCTGTCCATGATGTATATGGATACATAAATGTTGAAACTTCCATACATCCAGTTGCTACTGATACAACTGCATGATCTTCTGGTTTTAAAGCTCTCATTATCATTCTAGCTGCTGGTGGAGCTCCACAACCAGCACACATTCTATGTCCTGATGTAAATCTTGAAGGTTTATTTGCAACTACTTCTTTTACATTGTAAGGCATTAGTCTTCAGCCTCCTTTCTTAATCCTAAATATCTATAAGGATTCTTTACTTCTCCTGTTTTTACAATTTCAAATAAGTCATTATATACTTTTTCAATTTCATCTTCTCTAGTATCTCTACCACCAATACCATAAACATAGTTTACAGATGGTACATGTTTATTATTTACGTACATAGCACTTGTTACATCTTCAAATAATGCTCCACCTGCAGCATTTAATGAATCTGCTTTATCAAGTATTGCCACTGCTTTTAGATGACTTAGAGCTTCTGCTATTTCATCTACTGGAAATGGTCTAAATACACGTAATTTTAATAGACCAACTTTTTGTCCTTGTTCTCTTAATTTGTTTACAACTGCTTTTGCTGTTCCTGCAGTTGAGTTCATACAAACAATTGCAACTTCGCTATCTTCCATTTTATATTCTTCAAATAATCCATATTTTCTTCCTGTCATTTTTTCAAAATCTTTTGCTACATCTAAGATTACTTGTTTAGCATTTTTCATAGCTTCTGCTTGTTGTGCTTTATGTTCAAATAAATAACTTTGAACATCTAATGGTCCTACTGCTATTGGTTCATCTTGATTTAATAAATAATGTTTTGGATGATATTCTCCTACAAATTCTTTTACTTTTTCATCTTCTACTAATTCTATATTTTCAATAGAATGTGATGTGATAAATCCATCTTGACATACCATTAATGGTAACATTACTTTTTCATTTTCTGCAATTCTATGTGCCATTAATGTATTGTCATATGCTTCTTGGTTATTTTCTGAGAATAACATTATCCATCCTGCGTCTCTAACTCCCATTGCGTCTGAATGGTCATTGTGTATATTTAATGGTCCTGATACAGCTCTGTTTACTAATGATAAAACAATTGGTAATCTTAAACTTGAAGCAATGTAAATCATTTCCCACATTAATGATAAACCATTTGCAGATGTTGCTGTCATTGCTCTTGCTCCTGCTGCTTCTGCACCAATACAAGCTGACATTGCACTATGTTCACTTTCAACTGCAACAAATTCTGTGTCTACTGCACCATTTGCTACAAATGTTGAAAAGTATTGAGGTATTTCTGTTGATGGTGTTATAGGGAATGCTGCTACTACATCTGGATTAATTTGTTTCATAGCTGTTGCAGCTGCTTCGTTACCACTTAATCTTTCTCTTATACTCATATTCTTTCTTCCTTTCTATTTCTATTCTTCTTCTTTCATTTCTATTGCTCCAAATGGGCAAACTTTTGCGCATACTCCACATCCTTTGCAATAGTCATAATTAAAGTCTTCTCTTTTCATTTCTTTATTTACTGGTATTGCATCATCTGGGCAAACTGGGAAACATAGTCCACATTGTTTGCACTTATCACTCAAGAATACTGGTCTTACACTTCTCCAGTCTCCTGTTTTAAATTCTCTTGCATTACCAGCTTCATATATATCTCCACCTGGAGTCATTTTTTCCATTGGAGTATTTGGGTTTATGTTTGTCATATCTTTTTAACCTCCTTTAAAGCCATTTCTAATGCTTTCATATTTCCTTCTATTACTTCTGGTTTTTTTGCAAATTTATGCTTAAATGATCCTTTCATATCTTCTATTAACTCTTCGTCTGTCATTATTTTACTTATTTTTACTATTCCAGCTAGCATTGGAGTGTTAGGGAAATATCTTCCTAATGTTTCTAATGATATTTTTCTTGCATCTAATGTATAAACATCTCCTTTGTATCCTTTTAATTCTTTTCTTAACACATCTGCTGGTTTTGTTGTATTTATTAATATTGCTCCATCTTCTTTTAGTCCTGCTGTTACATCTACTGATTCTAAAAGTGTATCATCTACAACTACAACATAATCTGGATAATAGATATTACTGTGTATTGTAATTGGCTCATCACTTATTCTGTTATATGCTGTGATTGGTGCTCCCATTCTTTCTGGTCCATATTCAGGAAATCCTTGGATATATTTTCCTGTGTTAAATGCTGCATCTGCTAATAATAAAGAAGCTGTTTTTGCACCTTGTCCACCTCTACCGTGCCATCTTATTTCTATCATGTTACTCATTTTCATTTAGCCTCCTTTTTATTTATTTTTTTACACGTTTAGTATATTCCCAAAACCGATTATTGTCAAGAATATTTGATTAATTTGATATAATATTAAAAGAGCAGAAATTCACTTAAAATCTACTCCTTTTGATTATTTCAATTATAATTTTATATTAATTTTAAATTTGATTTTTCAAATCTTCGACTATTTCGTCTAAAACTTCTTCCCTATTATGTGATGTATCAATATATTTTATGTTTTTTAGCCTCATGCATTTTTTTCTATTTTCTTTACTGTCTCTTACTGAGTTTTTACATAATGATGAGATAAATTTACTTGATATATAAAGACTCCAATCATGTATTGTATCATACTCTCTTATTTTTTGTTCCATTTCTTTTGGAGTTATTTTACTTGTTCCTAAACAATATATTATATTGTCTTCACCTCCATAAAGTTCATTACATTTTTGTACATCTAAGCTGCTATCATCTAATATTATTCCTATACCATCTCTTTGTGTGTCTTTTTGCATACTTAGGAATAACGATCTTACCATTTCTTGAATAGTTTTTCTGATTTCTTCTATTTTTTCTATATTTAGCTCTGTTTTCATTTCAGTAAATTCTAAAGCCACATCTCTAAGTGCATCCACGTCAATTAGTGTATATGGATATTTTTTTAATATTTTATTTGCAAGTGTTGTTTTGCCACTTCTTGATGTTCCTATAATTATAATATTTCTTATAATATCTCCTCCTTTATTTTTTAATTATCTTGGATTTTTAATAGAAAAAATTATATTTGAAATAACATACTTATTATAGCATGTTTTTCTTCAACTGTCAAATTTTGTAAATTGTAACATAGAAACAACACTATTTAATTAAAAATATTTCGTAATAAAATTAATACTATTACTTATAAATGCCTAATTATATAAAAACATTTATTCTTACATCATTTGTAGAAGTTCAACCTAATTCTCCGACATAAATCCATACCATTGTTACGTTTAAATCAAACTACTTGTCACAGTTCAACATGGGCATATGTATTTTCTTATTTAGAGTAACACCCATTTAAATCAAACTACTTGTCAAAGTTCAACGAACTATGCTGGATATTATGGTAGACGTGACTTGATTTAAATCCAACTACTTGTCAAAGTTCAACATTAGAAAGGAGTTAATTATGTATAAAATAATAAAATTTAAATCCAACTACTTGTCAAAGTTCAACTGAAGAAAAAAGGCTTAAAGAAAGTAGAGAAAGAGAATTTAAATCCAACTACTTGTCAAAGTTCAACTGTAATATCCATTAAATAAATCCATAACCAACCTTTATTTAAATCCAACTACTTGTCAAAGTTCAACAGTAGTAGTACTTCTTCTAATTTAATTTGGAGTCCATTTAAATCCAACTACTTGTCAAAGTTCAACCATTGGAAAATATGCATTTTCTAAATACAGTTTACACCAAAAACCTTTATAAATCAACTATTTTCTTTGTTTTTTTCCAAGTAATATGTATTTTTTAGTTTCATTTAATTCCAGGCTATTTGGAGTACAGCCTGGAAAATTTTAAAGAAATACCTCCTTTGATAAATTATATTTTAAAATCTGATTATAATGATTTTCTTTTACTCATCTATTATTTCATACCCTTCACTTTTATATCCTTGCAATCTCTTAAAATACATTTTACTTAGCATTTTAATATTATCTACATAATCATAAACAATTACTTTGTCTTTATTTTCACATTTTCGATGCAATCTTCCTACATATTGCACAATCCTTCCTCTCCATGCAACAGGCATAGTTAGAAATAAAGTATCTAACCTACTATCATCAAATCCTTCTCCAATACAACTACTTGTTGCAAGTATTATTCTTGATTTATTATTTCTATCTGCTTCATCAATAATATCTTTTGCATTTTTAATCATTTTTTTGCTCATAGCACCTTTATAAATAACAATTGGAACACCTAAATCTTTTAGCCCTTCTTTTAGCACATTCAAATGCTCTACTCTTTCTGTCAAAACAATAGGAATTCTTCCGTCTAAAACACATTTTTTAATATCTTCAATTATAAGATTATTTCTAAATACATTATTACACATATCATTTAATACTTCATGATAATCAATTTTTTCATCTTCTTCACTAGTAATATATTTATATCCAGTATTTTTAACAATAACAACATGTTCCATTTCTTTATAATTTCCTAATTGACTATTACGTACTCTAACTCTTATATCTCCACACTGCATATAAATAATTTTGTGCCACCCATCTTTTCTAACAGGCGTTGCTGTTAAACCATATACATATTTACTTCTAATTTCTTTCAATATCTTTTCAAAACTAAAAGCTGCAACATGATGACATTCATCAACAATAACCAATCCATAGTTTTTAACAATTTCGTATAAATCATCTTTTTTAGCCAAAGTTTGAAAACTAGCTATATCTAAATTACCATTTAAATTATTTTTTCCAGCTCCTATTTGTCCAATTTCTTTTTTATTGATATTTAAGAAATATGATAATCTTTCTTTCCACTGTTCTAATAAATTATTTCTATTTACAATAATTAGAGTATTAGTTTTTAATTCTGAAATAATTTTAGCACTAATAACAGTTTTACCAAAACCTGGAGGAGCACATAATATTCCGGTTTCATATTTTAATAATTCGCATTTAGTTTTTTCTTGTCTTTCATTTAAAATCCCATTAAATCTATAATCTGTTTTGTTTCCTTTTTCTCTATTATCTTTTAAAATTAATTTGACTTCGCTCTTTTCACAAATTTCCTTAATTTTATCAATACATCCTCTTGGTAATTTTAAAAATCTATCATCCTCTTCAAAACAAGCTATAATTCTCGGAGTTTTATATATCGGTAACCTAAGTCTTTGTTTTTCATAAAATTCTGGATTTGTAAAACTTGCTAATCTCTTCAAATATGAAACTTCATTAGGTAATAATTTTAACTTTTTTATATAAATCATATTATCAAATATGCATTCTACATTATTTACAAATTTAATTTCTTTTTTAGTTTCTCTTTTTGGTAATTCGTCATCTTCCATTTCTTCTATTGTTGGTTCTTCATAATCATCATTTTCATATTTATCGATAAAATCGTAAATTTCACTACTTTTCATTTTCTTTATATTAGTCAAAATTTCTAATTGATTTTCTTCTGGTTCAAAATATTTATTAACAAAAACTGTATTTCCATTTTTACTACTTTCTCCTTGAAATGGTAATGCAATTAAATTTCCAAAGCCTCCGATTCGGCATTGTATCTTGGTTAGGAAATAATCTATCATAAGATTTTAAGTCTATTGAGGCTTTTTCCATAGTTTTACTCAAAAGAATATTTCCCATTTTCCTCGCAATTTTAGCTGGCATTGTTTCTTCAAAAAATATCCATACATGAATACCATTTCCTGAACGTGATTTTTCAACATATATTGGTATACCTAATTCATCACAAACATTCCAAAATGCTGGTACATCAATTTTATAATTTTCTTTATCAAAATCTATAGCTAAAAAGTTACATAAATCACCTAGCAATAATGGATAAATTCCAATTGTTATTTTCCCTTGTAAATGTTTTAATATAGCATCTTCTGTTAAAGGTTCTAATTCTCTATAAGGACACTTATTACATTTAGTTCTTTTTTTATCACATTTATATATATTAAACTCATTCTTACACACTGGCGAATAACCCGCATTTCCATTTTTCTTACTTATCCACCTTTTTGCATAAATATCGGTTCTTCCTTTAAAAATATTCATAAATATTTTTACTTTTTCTTCATTTGAAATAGCTTTTGTTTCTTTATTAATTACCTCTTCTTTTTTTCTCTCAATTTTTCCATATAATTTTTCCCTAAGTTCTTTATTTTCTTTTTCTAATGCTTCAATTTTCTTTATTAATTCTTCTTTTTCTAAATTTTCTAACAAAGCTATCCCTCCTTTTCCAGGTGCATATATTATATACTATATTTCTAAATTTTTCAAATTTATGTTTACAAAAAATGAGCATAGTTTTTATACTAGCTGCTCATTTTTTACTTTTATATAATTATAACACTTTCATCTCCTGCAATATTTCTTACCTTTATTCTAAGAGGTTTCTTTTTAAACGCAATCTTTCCATCCCAGAACTCTTTTGTCTTTTTTCCATTTTTTGTTACATATCCTTTTTTATCTATCTTTATTTCTTCATCACTATTCCACGTTCCTTTTTTAGATGTACAATCTAAAGAAACCATTTCTATTAATTCTAGTCCTTCATCACTTATCTCTATTTTCTTTTCCTTCTTCCCAGTTGAAACCTTTTGTGCTTTCATTTTTTCGTTATACTCATTTATCTTTCCTATTAATCTATCACTTATAAACTTATCTATTATTAGCTCTTTTTTCTCTATATGATATTCTAAAATATCTGTTACCACTGTTTCATCTAATATCTCTTTTAAATCTTTTAGCTCTATTTCTATATCTCTTTTTAAATTTTCTTTTATAAATTTCTTTACCTCTTTTTTATCTGTTATGTCTATATAATAAATTATTACCTTTCTTATATCATCTTCTAATTCTGGTATTTCTCCATTTATTATTTTATTTACTAATACTATATCTAATATCTTTGTTCCTGAATCCATTAAATTAGGTATACATACCGGAATTATTCCACTTTTACTATCATTTATTGCTCCTGCCCAGAAGTCTGATATACTTTCTTCTTCCTTTAGCCCTGGTATTAATGATTTTACTTTTTCCATTGTCTGTACTGGATTTCTATATAAATTTACTCCATCTTTTATATCCATTATTTTAAAAGATGCTCCTGCTTCTATTAATCTATCTCTTGTTGTCTCTATACTATTTATACCTACATCACAATGAATAAACTTTCTATTTAAGTCATTTGCAACTTTTGCAGTAACTCCTGAACCCCCAAAAAAATCTGCAACCACCATATTTTCATTTGATGATGCTCTAATTACTCTTTCTAATAAGCTTTCCGGTTTTTGAGTTGCATATCCTGTATACTGAGGAGATTTTGGATCTGCTGCTTTTATATACCATACGTCACCCACAACAGAACCTTTAAAATCCATTAAAATATCATCACCTTTAGGTTCTCTTCCATACTCTTTTTTAAATCTTTCTACATATGGTTTAAATCTTTTATCATGAAAAGGAGCATTTTTTGCATAAATTTTGTTATTTTCTATATAATCATACCATCTACTATAATTTATACCAGCTTGGACATCATTTTCATAATCTCTATTATAAATAGGCTCTTCCCCTTCTGTATCACCTAATCTATAGAAAAATATATCTTGATGTCTTTTAGGGAAATGATTTTTTGGCTCTACCCAAGACCCCTGATATTCCCATGTAATATCATTTTGAAAATTATCTTCTCCAAAAATTTCATCCATTAAGATTTTCACATAATGACCAATTTTTTGATCTAATTGGACATATATTGAACCTTTTTCAGACATTACTGATTTTATTGCCATTAAATTCTCATACATCCAATTCAAATACGCCTCTTTATTCCATACATCTCCATACATTTTCTCTTCAAATGTTCTTAGTTCTTCATCTTCCAACTTCTCTTCTGCTTTTTCTATCGCTTCAGCTACTTTGGGATTTCTTCTTACATATATTGTTTTTGCATAATCTGCTCCACTTGCAAACGGTGGATCTATGTATACTAAATCTACTTTTATATTATTTTCCTTTAAATATGCACATGCTGATACACATTCTCCTCTTATTACCATATTTTCTGTTTCTTTATTTCCTACTATTTCCTCAGTATCTACTTCATATAAAGGCATTCCTCTTTCTATTCTATTTAATACTTTATCATTTTCGGCATATTTTAATACTCTTTTTGTCCTTGTAAAATTATCCAAAATTGCCTGTCCTTGTATTGGTTCTTTAAAATATGGAATATATTTTATTGCCATTTTTTCCTCCTTATTAATACACAACCTTATTTCTTTATGTATTATATCAATAATGATGTTTTTCTTCAAGATGTTGAGATTTTTTTATAATAATATTAACTAGCTATATTTTATGCCTTCGGGTTATGAGCGAGACCTGACCACTTTTTGTAAGTTTGTGAAAATTAGAGTTTTTGTTGGTATTTCAGTATTTACAAGAGTTTTCATTTACAGAACATTTGTGCATTTTTAGGGCATTTTTTGAGTAGATTTTGCCCAATTTTTACCCAATTCGTATAGTACGTTTGTTCCCGTATTTTAAGCCCTTGTAAGAAATAATTTTATTAATAAAAATTTTAATTTTAGGAGGATTTAGATTATGAATAATTTTAGAGAAGTTAATGATGATATTTTAAGAGATTGGTTAAGTTTTAGAGAAGAAATGGTTTTAGGCACACTTACTAAAGAAGATAGAAAACATTATATTTATTTTGATGAGATTGCTGAAAACATTTTAAAGAATGTTGCTAAACAAAATCAAAAGTATGTAAGAAATCAATTAGATAGACTTGATAAGAATTTTATGGATTATATTTGTTATTGGAATGAGAAGTATTATAGGAATGGGTTTTGTGATGGTGTAGAATTGATAATTAATTGTACTAAAAATTAAGCAATTTAAATTAATTTTGATATTTAATTACCTTTTATATTTTATTAATTATATCAAGATTTATATTTTAAAAAAGTCCGATAATCTCGGACTTTTCATTTTTATTTCATCTTTAATATATAAAACTATATAAAATTTTTTTGACACAGTTAAACAACTTTTATATTTTTTCTTTTCAAGCAATTATTATTAAATTATATATTTACCATCCGTATAATTTAAATTTTTTACCTATTTCATTTATAATAAAACTATTATATATTTCTCTATGCCTAGAGGAATTAATACAATTAAACTCTTCAAAGTTTTTAAATCTATCAAAATAATATATTAAATCTATAAATTGCAAAAAACTATCAAAATATATTGATATGTAAGTACTCCAATAATACTTTGAATATTTTTTGAAGTACTTCGCTATATCTTTATATAATAAAAAATGTTCCTCATCAATTTCAAACCACTTCTTATTTATTATTTTCTTTTCTTTATATTCTTCATAATCATTTGTTTTGGTATCTTCATATATAGCTCTCATCATTCTACTAATAAAACCACAAAACAAATCTGTACATCTCAAAAGTATACTATCTTTAGAATCCAATTCTATTACATTTTCAAAACCTTCTTCTCTACAAGCATTTGCAGTATTATTTCTAGAATTTCCTTCTTTATCAATTATTACTTCAATATCATTCATACCTAATTCAGTTATTAATTTTTTAAATCCTTCAAATACTTTATTATACTTCCATTTAAATTCTATTTTTCCCTTGTTTATTCTTTCTAAAATCATAATACATTCTATAAATGATGCATTTTCATGAATCTTTATTGCATTATTTCCATTTTGTGATATTTTTCTTCTTAAGAAATTAATTAATTCTTCTAATAATAATCCATCTTCTTCAAATAAACTTTTTAATACATTTTTAGGTCTATATACATTTACAGCTTTAACTATAGAATATATGAATGATTCATATTTCCTAATTCCAAGAATTTCATAATCAAATTGAGTCAATATATATTCTAATTTACTTATAGTACAAATATAATATATATTTTCGCTTTGATTAAGTAATTTCCAAAAAGATCTATATAAGTCAAATGAATTATGATTGAATGACTTTATGCCATATTCGTATTGTTCCTTTTTTACAATTTTACTTTTTAGTTCATCATCTTTGGAAATAGAGAATTTATTTTTATATTTTTCTTCAAATTGTTTATATATAATTTTATTTTTACCTAAATCATCAAATTTACATCCAATTCCAGTTATTACATAATTATCAAAAAAATCTTTATCTTCTACAGTTTTTTCATTTATTTTTCTACTATGAAATGATTCATCAAAAAAAAATATCATTTTTTTATTTTCATCCATTAATTTCATTCCTTTTCCATCTTATATGCTTTATTTTATATAATTTTTAATATATTTTTATCACATTATCTTCTCCAAACCATTCTTTTGCCCTATCAATTACTTTAGGTGATGGCATACAATAATAAACATATAGTCTCTCCTTTGCTCTCGTACAACAAACATAAAATATCTTTTGAGTACGTTTCAATACTTTTTCATTGCCAGATTCTGTGAATAGATATTCAAAATTATATTGTTTCCAGTTTCCATTATCTAATATTACTAGTACATTTTTAAATTCAGATCCTTTAACTTTATGTTGCGTTGAAAACGGAGTATATCCCTCTATATAATTAAAAAGATTTTGAAATTCTATATACTTTAACTTTTTTACTCTTTCATAGAGATATTCATTACTATTAATAAAAGATTTAAATTTATCATCTTTTAGGCAGATATTTAGCTTATCTGCCATATTTATTACTTCTTCTATTGTTTTATTTTGCTTTTCTTTTAACATTAAAATTCTTTCATTAATTTTTTTCTTATCATTTATACTATCAATAGTAAAATCTGTCTTTCTTATAAAATCATTAAATTTTTTATTTTCATATAATACTATTAAATTTTGAATTTTAAATAATTGATTTATCAATATATCTCTTTTTCTTCCTTTAGTTTCAATCTCTTCTACTGATAATTTTTTATCATCTATTAAAGAATCCTTAGAAAAATACATTTTTTTTACTTTTTTAAAAGGCTTATCTTTTACTAAATTATATAAAAGACTTACTGATTTATCTTCTTTTATTGCTTTAACTTTTATTTCAAATTGGGGATATTTATTTAAAATTTCTTCAAACGTACAATCTTCATTTATATTATCTTTTCCTATTTTTCTTACTAATTCTTGCTTTAATTTCAATATTGGATCTTTATCATATATCTCCATTAATTTTGAAAATCCTGCCCTATTAGCAATTAAATTATGTGTCAAATCTAATTCTTTTGTATTTTCAGAATCCTCAAAATCCCAATCATGAAAAATTTTATTATTTTTTAATTTTTCATATTCTATAAAATTCTCTGAATATATAAATTTTGTTTCTCCTACTTTTATTTTTCCATTTTCCATATTAGGAGCTTTCAAGTCCTCCGACGGTTCTTGTATTAATCCATCTCCCCTTATTTTATTTGCCAACTCTATTACCAACATTGGATTTCTTCTATTTTGTTTCTTTTGTATTTCCACTATTTTGCCATTTTCTACATAATTATTTAAATCTCCTACACCATCACTATATATAGCTTGCATTGAATCGCCATAAAAACCAATAATATTATTTTTACTACTCTTATTTAAAAAATCTAATAAAATCTCTACGACTAATTTATTAGTATCCTGATATTCATCTACTAAAATAAAATCATATTTATCTTTTAAAATATCGCATAATATTTTATATTCTTTATACATTTTATTTGCTACCAGTATAACCTCATCATGTGAAATAATACCTTTCTTTATATCTAAATATTCTTTATATTGAATATTCATATCATCAAAGAAATTTTGCTGTATATCTTCATCACTAAATTTTATTTGTCCATCATTTATTAATTGTATAATACATTTTTTTAGCTCTTTTTGATACTTCTTTATATTTTTCCACAAAAAATCATGTATAGTCAATACTTCAAGATTTCTATTATCGATTACTCTATTTTTTATTTCATTAACGGCTACATTAGTATATGTTATACAAGCTATGGATTTATTATTATAAAGGCTTTTTATTAAATTAATTGTTTGTATTAAAGAATATGTTTTCCCACTACCAGCTCCACCACTTAATAAAAAATTCTTATTATTTTCTATATTTTTTCTTATCATTTTTAACTCATCTATTTTTTCAACCATTCTAATCCCTCTTTTATATATTTAGGTATATTCCAATTTGAATAATCCTCATTACTATTTAATAATATTTCTATAGCAAAAGATGGCTTACTATCAATACATTCATTAGCTATTTTGTAATATTCGTTTGGCTTTTCTTCGATAATTTCTTTATTTTTCAGTGAAGAAAAATCATTTTTCTTAATAAAATCACTATTAATACAAATAAAAGCATCTTCAAAACTTCTCGGAAAATAGTTGATTGAATCCTCTTTAAGTTGATATTGAATCATAAGATTTCCATTTTCATTTTTTTCCCAATTATTTTCTACCTTTTTTAAAATTCTATCTTTTGTTTGTATATTTTTTAATATGTCTAAACAATCATCATTCTCAATATATTTATCAAAAAAGAACTTAATTGAATCATTGCTTGTCCTTATTGCCTCTTCGTCGTCTACAGGACAAGATATATATGTAGTTTTTCCTTTAGTATTTATCTTTTTTCTTGTTGAATCAATATCCGTTATTATTAAAGTTTTTATTTGTATAAAATTTAAAAATTTCTCAAAAATTTTTGAATGTCTACCCACTTCAATTATTGAAATATTTTGCGATAATAGCTTTTCATCCAAATCAGTACTATTTTTATCAATTTTTTTTAACATTGCTGGTAATAAAATTCGTTCTGTATCACCTTCAATAAAAATAATTTTATCTGCGAAAAATATTTCAGAGCGATTTAAAGTTAAATATTGTTTTAAAAATTTATAATTCTTTTCTTCACTTTTGTACATTTCTTCTAAATCTTTTAAGTTTTTACACCATGTACCATTATCGCTTTTATTAAAATACTTAATATCATCAAAACTACTTTGTGAAACTATGTGTGACGAATGAGTTGTTATAATAGTTTGTAATTTTATGTTCTTCTCTTCTGATGATTTTTTTAGAAGACTTTTTATATTATTTATAAATACATATTGCATTTGTGGATGTGTATGTGCTTCTGGTTCTTCTATAAATAGTAAATTAATATCTGCAACATTATCAGATTTTGAAAAATCATTTATTATATTTTCAATTTCAAATATTATACTAATTAAATTTAAATATCCTAATCCATTATAATTTTCTGGTAAATTTGTCTGTCCCTTATAATTATAAAATACGGTTGTATTACCTTTTAAAATATTACTTTGTTGTAAAAGTGACCTAATTTCTAGATTTAATTCATCTTTTTTCAAGCAACCGAATTCTTTTATTTTATCAATAATGTCTTTAAAAATATTTGCATATTTTTCATCAAATTTTTTATCCGTTTTCTCTAATTCATTTCTAAAATCTGCTATACTTTTCTCCATTTCTGGTGTATCTTCTATTTTTTCGTAATAGCTAGCAGATTGAATTGATAATGTTCTGTTGGAGTCTTTATTGTCTACCAACCTTTTCGCCGAAATAAATTTTATATTTATTATCCTACTTATATCTTTATCGTTTTCTATATCTACATATGTATCATTACTTTCTTCTTTCTTTTCTATATTGTACTCTAAACTTCTTTTTATTTGTTTAAAATATTTTTTATACTTGTGTCTAAAAAAATATTCGAAATCTTTTTCAGTGTTCTCTTTAATAAAATTCATAAAATCTGTTTTTAATAATGTAAAATTTTCTTCGTTTAAAACATATTCAAAGTCCAAAATAATATAGTTATTTTCGGGATCTAATGTTGTTAAAAAATTTGATATATTTGATAAATTATCTTTTTCATCATATTTTATAAAGATTTTTAGTTTTACTCCTTGAGTAATAAATTCATATGATTCATCTTTTACATTTTTTTCTAATTCTTTAAGATATTCAATATTAAAATCATCAGGTTCAATTATGCTACTTTTATTTACAAATTTATTTAATATCTCTATAAGTGATGTTTTTCCAGTATTGTTCTTTCCTACTATTAATGACAATGTTTCTTCTAACTCTATGGAAAAATTTCTAAGACTTCTAAAATTTTCTACCTTAATTTTTTCTATTTTCATTTTATCTCCTTTTATACATACAATTATTTTTTTATTTTGCTAACTAACATTATTCTTTATCTTTTCTAATTTATCTCGATCTAGCAATAACATATTAACCATTTTTCTTACCACTTCTTCTAATTCACAGCAGATATGTAATATAACCCAATTTTTTCTACTATATTCAGAATAATCAAACAAAAAATTACCATCCATTATTTCACTAGCAAAATCTTCAACTAACTTCTCAAATTCTATAAAATCTCCATGTGCTATCTTATTTCGCATTTTTCGTAACTTTTTAGGTATAATTTCTTTTAAGTTTTCAGAATATTTGTCATCTAAAAATTTAATTAACTTTTTGTCTAATTCGTATTCTTTTTCCTTTTCTAAAAACAACTGACATAATGAATATAATTTTAAAAAATGATACTCATTATAATCATTGTCTTTAAAAAAAGAATTTATTAAATAATCTAATTGTAAATAGTCATTTTTACTAACAAGAAACTTATCAATTGTTTTTCCCCATAATTTTAAAGAATTAATATATTGGTCTATTTTAGATGTATAATTTAAAAATCTATACGGATTATGAAAATCATTATTAGAAGAATATATACAGTATGGTACTTTGCCGTCTTCATTTATATTACATATAAAATTTATTATTTTTTCTGCATACTCGTCTTCACACAATCTACCATCAAAACAATTTGTTTTCCATCCCCCTAATGGCATATCATCATAATTATAATCTAAATATATACAAATCATATTATCAACAATTTCTTGTATCATCTTAGAATCACTATTATTTTCCACTTGTTTACTAGAACATATTTCCAAATAAAATTTCTCTAGTTCAAATAATTTTTTTAAATTATACTTTTTTGAATCATGATCTATTCTTTTTTTAGCTAAAATTATTTCTTGATATAAGATATGATTCCAATCATTATCTTTTTCTTTAGGAAGATTGGAAATATATAATCCTAATTTTTTTGATATACATATTGGTTTTATTTTTCCATAAATATTTAAAACTACCATTACAACTCCTTATATTTTAAATTACTTTCTATTTATTATCAAAAAGCAAAATATTTCAGTAAGTTTTAATTACTCTTATATTTTGCTTTTCTTGTGTATAAATTTTTAAAATAATATTTCAATTGTCGAATTTTTTTACTTGTATATTTTTTTATCATTAACAAATTTCTTTATCATATTATCTTCCCATTCTTCATATTTCTTTTTATATCCTTCTTCATCACTTGCTAATACTTCTGTTCCATCATCAAAAATAATTAAAATTTGGGTAAAATCATTTCCTCCAAAATGTAAGTAATCTTGTCCACCATCTATATAACAATTATTGCATTTACAACTTGATAAATCATGCCTATATTTAGACTCAATAATATCATTACAACTTAAACATTTTATTTTCATATTTTATCTCCGTTAATTATTTTTAAATCTAGCAATTTTTTACTAATATCATAATATTCAACTTTAGACAAAACCTTCTCTATTGCTTTTTTATATTTTTCTTGATTATCTCTTGATTCTATTTCAATATTTTTAATCTCTTTTTTGATTTTATCTTCCATTTTGTTATAATAATCTTTATTGATATTTAAAAATGCATATTTATTTGCTTCTTTTAATATATTTATATCCATATAATTGCAAAAATAAATCAAAGTCAGTTTTTCTATAATATATTTAAATATTGCTATATCTTGAAAAGTTTCATCAGCTATTATATTTTCTTCATAGAGTATTTCTAAAAATAACATTGGTAAAACCATTATTACATTAAGATATAATAAAATTACATCTGCTTTTTTTCTTTCAAAAAATCTTAGCATATTCCTATGAATTGTTGGATGAGCAAATTTAGATAATATATTATATATTTTGTTATAATCCTCTTCTATGTTCTTATATTTTTTTAATATTATTTTTCTCAAATAACTTTGTGATAAATAATCTTTTTCTTTTTTATTATTTTTTCTTCTTTCAAGATATCTCTCATAACTATCCTCTTTACAATACTCTTTTTTAACATTTGTATCTATTCTAATTCCAAATAGCATCATCATTAATTCAAATGAGTTTCTAGTTAAAACTATTCCATCCAATAATCTATTATTATTTACTAACCTGTATGCACGTTTGTAAGTATCTACGCAATCATTGAATAATTCAATTTCTATAGAATCAATTATTTTTCTTTTAGCTTCTTGTAATTTATTTATAAATATATTATTTATATCATAAAAAATATTTTTTATATCATTATTATTCATTTACCCTACCATCTCTTTACATTTCAACTCTGCTTGTCTTATAACAGTTTGTACTGCCTTTTCACTTTTGTTTGGTGGATAATTATATTTTATTAGCAATTTCTTTATTTCAATTCTCATTCTTGCTCTAGCATCTTTTCTAATATCCCAATCTATTGTCATATTTTCATTTACAGTTTCAACCAATTCTTTCGCAATTTGCACCAAAGTTTCATCTTTCATTAATTCTTTAACCTCTGGATCGTCTCCTAAGGCATCAAAAAACGCCTTTTCTTCTGTTGATAAATTATACTCATTTCCAGCTTTTAATTCATTTTCTATTTCATTTTTTAAGTTTATCATTTCTTGTATAATCTTCTCTATATCTTCTACACTTGTTCTTTCATTATATGATGCTACTATCTTTTGGAATTTAGTTGAGAATTTTTCCATTAAAACAACATTTTCTTTTCCAACTTGTTCTACATATTCTTTTAATGCTCTATTTAATACTTCTACTGCTATATTTTTCTTTTGCATTTTAGCAAGTTTATTTAATATTTCATCACTTAATATTGCCAATCTATTACTATTATGTACCTCTCCTATTTGTAACATTTCATCATCTTGGATTGCTCTTTCCAACATTTTTGCCACATTATCATTTATTTCTTTTACATCAATTTTATTTCCTGATAACTTTGAAATAAATGACCTTACTGATATAAAGAACAATATTTCATCCTTTATTTCTTGTGATAGCTCTCCTGTGCATAATGAATATAGACTTTTTACATCATAACTGTATCTCATAAATGATTTTTTTATTTCTTCTGTTTTTAGCATCCAGTTAGCACCAGCCATAATGATTTCATATTTATCACTATCTGTTGTTGTAGCAAAATGTCCATAGTAAAATCCATTGAATAAATCTCTTATTAGTTCTACTTTATCCATTAAAACTTTTACTAATTCACTATTATCAACAATTTTTCCTTGATCTCTTTTAGTGTAAGTTTTTAAAGCATCTAATAGCCATCTTTTTAGTCCAATATAGTCAACAATTAATCCACCTTGTTTATCTTTATACACTCTATTTACTCTTGCTATTGCCTGCATTAAATTGTGAGCCTTCATTGGTTTATCCACATACATTGTTCCAAGTCCTGGTACATCAAATCCAGTAAGCCACATATCAACCACTATTGCTATTTTAAATTCTGAATCCATATCTTTAAAATCTACTTCTAACTGTTTCTTATCTTTTTTAGAACCTATTGCTTTTTGCATTTCTTCATCGTCTTTGTTATTTGATGTTATTACCATATGTATTTTATTTTCCCAATTAGGTCTTAACTCTAAAAATTTCTTATACATCGTATATGCTGATTTTCTTGAATATGCAACTACCATTGCCTTATTTGCAACTGATGTTTGTATATCTTCATAATGTTTTATAATATCCTTAACAATCATTTCTAGTCTATCAGGATCTTCTATAATTTGTTCCATTTTAGCCATTTCTTTTTTAGATTCAGCTATTTTATAATCTTCTACACCTTCTTCAGTTTCAAGCATATTATAATAATCATCTATCTCATCTAATAATTTCTGATTTAAGCCTACTCTTGCCATTCTAGCTTCATACATAATAGGAACTGTTGCACCATCCATTATTGCTTGTGTCATATCATATGTATCAATTACTGGTCCAAACACATTGCTAGTTGATTTATCTTTTGTTTCCACTGGTGTTCCAGTAAATCCTATATATGTTGCATTAGGAAATGCTTCATGTAAATATTTAGCTGTTCCATACTTTTTATATGCTTTCATTTTTTCTTTGTCAAATTTAATTGTTGCATCAATTCCATAATGGCTTCTGTGAGCTTCATCTACTAATACTAATATATCATCTCTTTTACTAAATAAACCTGTTTCTTCTTCAAATTTTTGTAAAGTGGTAAAGAATATTCCACCTGATACTCTATTTTCTAATTTATCTTGTAAATCTTCTCTACTTTCTATTTGAACAGGAGATTGTTTTAAATAATCCGAACATTTTGCAAATGTAGTAAATAATTGATTATCTAAATCATTTCTATCCGTTACAACTACTATGCTTGGATTTTTTAATACTTTTATCATATTACCTGTATAAAATACCATTGAAAAACTTTTTCCACTACCTTGTGTATGCCATAATATACCTGCTTTTCCTGTTCTGTTATCTATTGCTTTTTCTGTACTTATTATTGCTTTTTTTACACCAAAGTATTGATGATATGCTGATAATATTTTGCTATCTTCACTCCATAGGACAAAGTTATTTATAATATCTAATAATCTGTCTTTTCTTAACATTCCATAAAACAATGTTTTATGTGTTGGCATATTTTCTGTTACTTCATCATCTGCTTCTATCTTTTTCCATTCAGAAAATCTACTCCATGGACTTGTTATAGTTCCTGCTCTTGCTTGTACACCGTCACTTACTATCATAAACTGATTATAATAAAATAATGTTGGTATATGTACTTCTTGATATCCTTTTAATTGATGATATCCATCTTCTAAATTAACTTCTTCTCTCACTGTTGATTTTAGTTCTACTACAACTAATGGCAAACCATTTATAAATATAATTATATCTGGTCTTTTTTCACTATGTTCAATGATTGTATATTGATTTATTGCTTTAAATGTATTGTTGGAAATATTATTAAAATCTACTATTTTAATTGTTTTGTACCTTGTTTCTCCATTTTCATTAATTGGCACTTGACAACCTTCAAGTAAATATTTTGTAAATTGCTTGTTATTTAAGATAGTATTATTATGTTCAAGATTTTTTATTTGTCTTACAACTTCTGTTACTTGTTCATCTGTAACATTATTATTTATTTTATAAATAGCATTTCTTAAATCTTCTTCTAATATTACTTTGGAATAGTCTGTTCTTTCCATTTCATATCCATTTATACATTCATATTCTAATTCTTTTAATATTTCCATTGTTATTTTTTCTAGTGTTTCTTCATTGAACATAGTTTAGCCCCCATTAATTATATTTTAATCCATCTTTTTTAAATTTCCATTTATGTATTTATAGTGTCCAAAATCTATATGTCCTTTTGTTAAGTTCATACCCACCACATAAGAATTAGTTAAAGAATTTATACCAATAAAGTTCATAGGTGTAGCATGCTCAGTTCTGTATATATTTGAGACAATTTCAGGAATTTCAATTATACTGGCATCTATTTCTATTGTATTCTTTGCAATATCATCATATATAGAAAGTGTATATCCTTCATTCTTATATTGTTCAATAAATTGTTCCATAAGACTTTTTCCACAATCTGTTATTGCTAAATCTATATCATTTATTTTCCACATTATATCTCCCGTCATTGGATTTTCCATAATCTCATAATCTGTCTTCATATTTTTCTCCCTTCTTTTGTCAATTTAATTTTTCTTAGGAAATTTTTTCTGTAATTCCTCTAATTTTTCTGGACTTATATTCCCATTCATTACATCTTTAAATATATCTGCTACAACTCCTGACAAAGCTGTATTCATTAATTCTTGATTTTTTTCATCAATAACACTTCTACTTTTTAATTGCTGCATTTCTTTTTCATGTACATATTCTTTTTCTTTTAATTCCATTTCTAATTTATGTTTTTCCTTTAGATTGTCTATATCTACCTTATGTTGTTCCATTAATTTATTTATTTCATGTTCATTATTTAATTTTATAGTTTCAACTTCATTTTTAAAATTTCTTTTAGATAAACTATATGAACTAATTCCAGAAATAATCGCTGTTAATATTGAGACAATGTAAGGCATAAATTCTTTTAATTCTTCCATATTTTCATTCCTTTCATAATTATAACTATTTGTATGGCTAAATTTCTATTAATTGTCTTATGTTCATGCATTTTAGAATATTTATATATTCTTCTTTATTTAAATAATATTTTTTATTCATTACTTCTTTTTCAAATGAATTAATCCAAAAAACTATTTCTTCAATAATTTCACTATTTTTCATACTATCTTTAACAAAAAAATGATGTCCATTTAATTGCATATTAATTATATAGTGTTTTGTTTTAGATTTTGCATATATCTTTTCATCCATTGTGCAATATTCTTTAAACCATATGGTTCTATTTGCATATGTTATTTCTAAATATCCAATTATCTGATTATACTTCCAAACATATTGTGGAAAATAACATTGTTTAATAACATTATAATTTTCATTTTCCCCGAAATTATTATCAAAAAATTCTTTCCATTTTTTACAAAATGTTTTTTCTTTCATTGAATATATTGGAATTTCTATTATTTTAATTTCATTCATAGTTACACCTTCTTTTAACTATTTATATAACTAAATTTCTATATTATCTAAATTAATTTCTACATTCATTAACTTTGGTAGCAATGTATCTCGTAATTGAATTAAATTGTTATTTTCGTGTTCAATTGCTTTTTGTCTTTTCCTCATTGGTTTAATCATATCACAAAATTGATTTTGTTTTTCTAATGATATTTTTTTAATTCTATAAGATGTTAAATAATCAACTTTCATATTTGGTCTTACAGAAGTTTCACTATCTATTCTATGTATATAATCATAGAAATCTTTTGTTTTCATAGTCAAGAATATATATAATGGATTATAGTTTTCATTTATTTTAAGTCTTATAAGTCCATTATTACAAACCACTTTCATTGAATCTTCTATTAAATATGCAATTCCGTTAACTGCTGTTCTAGTAATAACTATATCCCCTATATCAAGTTTATAATTATTAAAATCTCTATCAGTCATTTTAGTAAATGCCCATTCATAGCATTTTCTATTATTAGTCATATCTCCTACTCTAATACAACGAATGCCTGTAGCATAATCAACAATAGGGGCTCTTTGAATTGCATCTGCACCTGTACCTATCTTTTTTACACAGTCCTCCAATAAAACTTCTTCTGCATCATTATTATCTTCAATAAATTGTTTATATAATGTTAATGTTAATTTCTGCAAATTATTATTTATCTGATTATTTAATTCTATTTTTTTATCTATTCTTTCTAACAATGAAACCATTTTATCTTGATATATTCTAGATGGCAGTCTTACTTCCATATTTCCATACATTTTCTCATTTATATTGCTTCTAGTGCTTCCTGTTTGTATTTCTTTCACCCAATTTTTATACTCTTTTGTCATAGTATAATATTTGATAAATTTAGGATTTACTTTTTTTTCATCTAATGAAAACTTTATTAAGAAACCTGCATATACTAAATTTGGAATTTCTCCATCATAATAATATGCTTTTCCTGTACTATTTCCAGTCCTTGCAAAAACTATATCTCCTTTTTTCAATATATACTTTTCTGCATTGCTATCATCTATACTTTTTAAGTTACTATAATCTAATGAACCATCTTCTTTTATATCTGTTATTCTCAAATATGTATATAAATCTTCACTATAATCTACTGCTGATGCACCTATACCATATGTTCCTTTATTTTCCTTAGATAACTCGGATAATTTATACTTTTTAAATTCCATACCCTATCGCCTCCAAGTTCTTCTTTATTTCGTCCTCCAACTTATGAGACTCTTCAAATTGTACTTTAAGTTCTGTAGTTAATGTTTTCATCTTCTCATCAAAAGGTATTCCATCATCTTCTTGTTCTTCTGTTCCCACATATCTACCTGGTGTTAATACATAGTTGTTTTCTTTTATGTCATCTATATTTGCTACTTTGCAAAAACCTGGTATGTCTTCATAGTTTTCATTATTTTGATAGTTATGATATGTATTTGCAATTTTGGCTATTTCTTTTTCATCTAATTCTCTTAATTTTCTAGTAACCATATTTCCTAAATTTCTAGCATCTATAAATAACATTTTTCCTTTTTGTTTTTTATTTCTATTTAATATCCAAATGCTACATGGAATTGTAACTGTATAGAATAAGTTAGATGGCATTGATAAAATACAATCTACTAAATCAGCATCTATTATATTTTTTCTTATCTCACCCTCTCCACTTGTATCACTAGATAAAGCACCATTTGCTAATATTACTGCTGCTTTACCATTTATTGATAGTTTAGAAATCATGTGTTCAAGCCATGCATAGTTTGCATTTCCTTTTGGTGGTATTCCATATTTCCATCTAGAGTCATCTAATAATTTTTCTTGTCCCCAATCAGATATATTAAAAGGTGGATTGGCTAATATAAAATCTGCTTTTAAATCTTTATGTAAGTCATTTTGAAATGTATCATCTGCAAATTTTCCTAGGTTTCCATCAATACTTCTTATTGCTAAATTCATCTTTGCTAATTTCCAAGTTGTTGGATTTTTCTCTTGTCCATATATGCTTAAATTATTTACATTTCCTTGATGCCTTTGTATAAATTTCAAACTTTGTACAAACATACCTCCAGAACCACAACATGGATCATATACCCTCCCTTCATATGGTTCTATCATTTCTACCATTGTTCTAACTAAACATGCTGGTGTATAAAATTCTCCTCCTTTTTGTAACTCATTTGAAGCAAATTGTCCTAAGAAATATTCATATATTCTACCTAATAAATCTTTATCCTGTGCCTCTTTACTTCCTATTTTTACATTTGTAAATATATCTATTAGTTCTCCTAGATTAACATTTTTATAATCTGGACTGTTATATTGCTTAATTAGGACTCCTTTTAAACTTGGATTTTCTTTTTCAATTTCTTCTAATGCTTCATCTATAATTTGACCAATGTTACTATCCTTTGAATGTATATTTAGATATTCCCATCTTGCTTTTGCTGGTACATAAAATATGTTTTCTGCTGCATAAGAATCTCTATCTTCTTCTAATCCATACCCTTCTTCAACAAGTTCTTGATATTTTTCTTCAAATGAATCAGATATATATTTCAAAAATATTAATCCTAATACTATAAATTTATAACTTGATACTGGTACAGCACCTCTCATTTTATCAGCTGCTTCCCATAGTTTTTTCTCTAAATCTTTTAATTCCTCTTCTTTCATTTTTACACCTCAAATATTTATAATAACTCTAGTATATTTTATATCATAAAATGACAAATTTCTCAATAAATACTTCTAAATATTTACAATTAATTTCTCCCAAAAAAATGATCATAAGGGTAACCCGCTTTAATATACAACTCCGTTAACTCCATTTTATATTTCTCCAATAACTCTAAATACTTTTGCTTAAACACATTTTTACAAATCCATTCAACTCCTTTGCTAGAAATAATAACTTTATTATTATCTAAATATTTATAATTATTAAAACAATTATCACACATTTTTTTAATCGTTTTTCTTATACTAGATTCTGCTCTATTAAAATATTTTTCTAATTGTTTTATATTCATATCTTCATTCCACCAATTTTCATTATGCTCTACTTTCAAAAAATCTTCGTACAATTTAATTCTAGTTTCAAAAAAATCTATATCAGCATCTACTAAAGATTTTTCTTTTTCAAAATACACAAATTTTATTCAGTAATACCCTTCTACTAAAATAAAATATTTTCTACTTCTTACTTTTTTACTTCTCCATCTACAAGTTGGATGTTTTTTTAACATAACATCTACAGCTTTTCTTAAATCTACATGCTTTACTTCTTTACCATGTTTTGTTGTTATTCCTGATAGTTGTAATCTTTTTAAAATTTTATTATATGATAAAAAAATACTATCTAAAATTTGTTCTGAATCTCTCCACATTTTCATCACTTCCTTGCTATAAAAATTTATTAATGCTAGTTTACGAAGCATTAATAATTAGCAAAATTTATTTTGCTCCGAATAGTGTGGCATTTTTGGTGCCCAATATTCGCCAGCGTGGTGTCTTGACACCCTTTTCGCTGTTTAGGGCAAAATGCCCTAATACCCTTTTTGCTCTCCGAGGGATAATTTTTTTATAAAAAATCTCTTATTTTTATTTTAAATAATTACAAAAAAGTTCAAATTTTAAACCAAAAACATGAACTTTTTTGCTTTACTTTTATGTATAAATATTTTATAATAATATTAGTTTTTGGATTAAGTTAGTATTTAGTTTAGTCGCTTATACTAACTTTTTTCTTTTTCATATTCATCATATTTTTTTAGTTCAATTCCATAGCAGAACTGATATAACTTTTCAATAACAGCTTCTGCTAATTCTTCATCTTCACTTTGATAAAATCTATCTAATAAACTCTCTTTATTAAATCTAGTTGTTACTATAATTGGTAATTTATTTTCATTTCTATTTTCTATAATTGTATATAATTTTTCTAATGCCCAACTACTAATTCTTTCTGTTCCTAAATCATCAATTATAAGCATATCAACCTTAGAATATAATTCAATTATGTCTTTTTCTTTACTTGAAAAATCTTTAAAAGTATCTTTAATTACATCCAGCAATAAAATTAGTCTTCCCATTAAAACTAGCATATCTTTTTCAGTTAGTATATTTAAAATAGCTGTTGCTAAATGTGTTTTTCCAACTCCAGATTTTCCAGTAATAATAAGTCCATTTTTTTGATTTTTATTTATACATTTTTCTGTAAAATCTTTTGCAATTTCTACTTCTTTCTCATTATTTTCTGTTATTATGAAGGTTTCAAATTGATAATCTTGCATTCGTTTACTACTATAATTTTGTATATAAAATTGCTTAATCATTTGTTCAAAATGTTTCCTTTTCTTTTGTATTTGTTCTTTTAAATCTATTTCATTCCAATAAGCTTTTGATTCTTCACAATCACATCTTTCATACTCTATTGAACTTAAAGGTATATTTGCATATAAATAATCTAAGCCTATTGGTTTTAAATCTTTTCCACAGAATTTGCATTTATTGTGGAAAATCTTGTCTTTAGAATTACATTTCATATTTTCTAAATCCATTTGTGTTCTCTTCTTCCTTTCTTATTTCTTTTCTCTTCTCTTCTTTATTCTTTTCTTTATTCTCTTCTTCTCCGTTACGTAACGTTATTGTAACGTCACTTTTTTCCTTTTCACTTTTCTTTTTTTCACGATATTTTTGTTGTCTTAATCTTCCTTGTTCCTTGTATTTTTCATATGTTTGAATACTTTGATATTCATTCCAATTTTTTATTTTGTATACTTCGTTTTCTAGAATAATCATTTCTAATTCTAAAAATTTTCCAATAATTTTCTTCATTTTTTCATAAGACTTTCCCATAAGCTTTGAAAAATATTCGATTGACATTGGTTTATTCTCACCTATTAATAGTTTTCCATCTTTATTACATTCCAAAGAAATACTTAATAGCTGAATCCATACTCTAATATATGTATCTCCATCTGGCTCTTTAAGTAATATTTGAATTTTCCTATTTGCAAATAAATTTGCATCAATTTTTAACCATTGTAAATTATACATATCCTCCTTTCCTCTCTTTCTTTAGATTTTACATCATGGATTGTAATTCCATGTTTTTTAAATATTCATCTAGTGCTTGTACTCTAAATAAATATTTTCCACCAACTTTACAATATGGAATTTGTTTTTTCCTTACCAGTTGATTAATTAACCAATATGAAATGCCTAAATACTCTGATGCTTCTTTCATCGTTAGTGTTGTTCTTTGAATTTGATTATTTATCATAGTACTACCTCCTCTCTTTCTTATTTAGAAGGTCCCTCTCTTCCCTTCTACTATAAACCCCAGAACAACTATTAAAAATGGAGCTATTTTTAAAAAATTTTTAATTTTTTTATTATATTTTATTCTTTTTCAGTGTTTTCAATGGTTACATGGTACTTTTTTGGTAATTTTTATTGCAATTTTTACTATTTTTTTGTATAATCAAAGTAATTTGTTAGCAATTTTATTTAATAAAACACATTGCAATTTGTATTTTGAGGTGTTTATATGTTAAGAGAAGATAATATTCCAGTAAAAAATTGTTTCAACTTTTGGTTTAATAGAGAAAAAAGAAAAGAGTTTTATACAACTTCTATTTCTTTGTATAAAACTACTTTTAATCATAATAAGCATAATAGATTTCCAAATATACTTTTTGATAATGCTAATAATGATAAAGAAATTCATTTTTCTTCATCTACATTGTTAGAGCCTTTTGAAGAAAGTTATGGTACTTTTTTAATAAAATTCCTTAATGCAAATTTTGCATCTTTTGAAAGCTCTTATCGTACCTTTTTCTGTTTTTATGGATTTTCTATTTTAAGTGAATTTGATAAATCTATTCCTTTATTAAAAAGTTTTAAAACAGAAAATGAATTTATAAAAACTTATCAACCTATTTTAAATAGAATTAAGCCTAAATTAAAAAAATTACAATATTTAATAAGACAATGTGTGGACTATATGTTTAATTTAAATAATAATTCTATAGATAAAAATTATAATCCTTTAGAAAAATGTCTTTCTTATTCTATATTTAATAATTTATTTAAATTTTCCACAAATATAGAAGTATACTATTACCAACAATTTGCACATGATATATACCATATAGCTTCACAATCTATAACACCTAAAATTGTTAGAGAACATTTGGAAAATGGAATAATAAGTCTAGGTGAAAGTCCTGTTTTTCATACTTCATACTTATCTAATATACTGTATATTTCTTTATTTGAAATAGCCACCAATAAGAATGTAAAAATTAAGATTTGTAAAAACTGTGGTAAATATTTTATTCCACTTAAAAACACCGAAAAATATTGTGATATTGTATATTGTAAAGATGAAGTAACATGTAAAAAGATTGGTGCTAATAATTCTTATTCTAAAAAGAGAAATACTATTGAAGGAATTAAATTTTATAGAAATAATTATCAAAGAAGATTAATGCAAGTTAAAAGATCTAATGACGAACAAGTTAAAATAGATTTTGAGAATTGGAAAAAACTTGCTAAAAAAAAAATTAAGGAATTTAATAATAATATAATTTCAGAAGATGAATTGATTGAATGGATGAAAAAAAATAAATCGAAATAAAGATAGAGAAATTCTCCATCTTTATTTCTTTTTTGAGGTAAAATACTTTTCTTTAATATCTAGACATAAATTCAATAATTTTTCAACATCTTCTCTTCCTACAAAATGTAGTGTAAATGGAATAAATTTGCTTCTTCTATTGTCAAATTCACAAATGCTATTCCACCAATCATAAAATGCTGATGTAATATTTCTATTAGTAAAAATAATATAATGACTTGGTTTATGTTGTATTACTTCAATTATTTCATCCCAGATTTCTACTCGTGACAAATTTTTATTTATGTCTTCCGAATATTTACACTGCATTATCCACATTTCATCGGGCAAATCCAAGAAATCAATATTAACTTTATCAATTGCAGGCCATTTCCAAACATAATCTCTTCCAGCATCTCCTCCTCCTCTTGGATGAAAAGTTCCTTCTTTAGTCATTTTTATTTCATTTATTAACTCTGAACATAGATTTTCAAATGCTTTATCTTTTGCTATTTCTTCGCCTGTTAATTTAGTGTTAATATTTTTCCAATCTATATAATTTATTTCTTGTGTTTCTAATTCCTCATATTCTTCTTTTGAAATTTCTTCTATCCTAGACTTAATATTCTGCTCATCATCGATAATCCATACTTCATCACTATCAATTTTTTCATCCATCACTTTATAATCTTTTATAGCAATATAAGTATTATTACGATGGTTATACATTGTTAACTTACAATTAATTAAAGATTCCTTGATACCTTTTATAAGTATCTTTACCTTTTTGCGATTAATTGGTGTATCTGTTAAAATTCCCATATTTTGATTATCTTCTATTTCTATACAACATGTATATCTACCTCTATATGTTCCATCACTCGTATAGACTATACAATTCGCTCCATTTAATCTATTCATTATTACTTCTATCCTCTTTATATATATAATCATTTGGGAATATTTTTAAAATCCAATTTTGTAAGTCTTTTATTAAATTATTTCTTTTTAAGTCATTGTAAGAAAATATAATATTTATTACTCTTTTATAAAAATTTAGGAATCTTTCTTGTATAAATTGATCATTTGGTAATTCCTCGCTAAAAAACTCTATATAATCTTCTATAAGCCAAAATCTTAAGTCCAAATAGCTAACAGTATATCTAAAAATATTTGTTCCAGCAATTAAAATAGCCATATCTCTTGATAAATTATACACATCATTTTCATTTAATAATTTTTTATTCGATTTTATTAACAATTCAATATCAAGTGTATTTTCATTTATTATTTTATTAAATTCATTAATAGCCTCAATTATTAATTTTACATCTTCTCCGTATCCATTAAAAATATTATTCATCCATTCATTGCTTATTAATGGTATATCAAATATACCTTCTCTAGCTAAGCATTTTACTAATTTATTATTATTACTATTTTCTATAATAAGCAATTGATCTCCCAATTTATATCTTTTACTTTTGTCTCTTGCAGTATAAAAATATATCATATTAACTATATCATTAATTTCTTTAAATGCTATATTACTTATAAATTCACTATCACTCTTATAAGCTTCTATCTTCTCCACTTTAACATATACATCATTTTCTTGGATTTTATCTAGCTTAAAAAAATCCTTTTCAAATTTCGTACATTTAGCTTGCAAATATTTATCTATATTTACTTTTAATTCTTTTCCTTTTATAAATATCAAATTTGAAATTTTCATGACATTTTGCTGTTGTAAATCAACATTTTCTATTTTTATAAAAACATTATATATTTCTTTTTTTATGATTTTAGTTTTAATATATTCGATTGTTTCATTTTCTATTTCTTTTATCTTACAGTTATCTATATTTTGTATTCTATTCTCAGACCAAGAATCTAATATATATTCCGCTGTACAATATGAAAAAAATATGTTTAAGTCATTTTTTATCCAATTTACATTTATATTTGTTTTTTCATCAAGATATTTAAATGCTATCTTATTATATTTCTCTTGAAGTTTTTCATATTGTTCTTTAGTTGCCTCATACCCATCTTCATTTTTTATTAAATTTATATATTCATTTCTTAACTTATTGTACTCTATATCTTTTTGCATTGAATTTTTAAATTTAACTACTAATTCATTTCCAGCATTAACAGTCTTACCGTTTCTTATCCAATTTAAAAATTCTTCTTCCATATGTTTAAAAATCTCGCTGCTCATTTCATCAAATTTTTTTATATTAAAAAAGAATTTTTTATTATATTCATCTATATATTTTTCTGTATAAAATTTTTTTATTTTTTTTATACTATTTTTAATAAAATTTTCTGAACATTTTGTTTTATTAATTTCTCTTAACAAGTTATTTCTTATTCTATAAATTAAAAAATATGTTGGTCGATTTATATATAATTTTTTTATTTTTTCTTCATCTTTAAACAATTTTTTTACTTTAATATCAAAGTCCTCTAAATATTTTTCATCTTTATAATTAGTAATAAATGTCTTAAAATTTTCCTCAATTTTTTCGCCCTTTACATTTTTTTCTTTATCAAAATCTAAAAAATCTACATATTCTACCATTTCTTCTCTTAAATAATATTCATAAAGTGTAATTAACAACATTTTGCTTTCCATTTGATTCAAATTTAAGATATTTTCTCTTTCTTCCATCACTATATTTAATCTTCTAATTCTTTCTTTTACTAAATCTCTAGCCAATGCCTCTCTTAACTCTTTAAAATTATTAAATTCAAGATTAATTCTTTTTTCTTCATCTATATCTGGATATGAATTATATAATAGTGATAATTCTATTCTTTTCATTAAATTATCTATTCCATCCCAAAGATAATGTTGTATATTTTCATTCAACAAATATCTTTCTGATATTGAAGTATATGTGTGTTTATACATCTATGTCCTCCTCTATTACTCTTATTATTATAACAATTCAAATTATATCAAATATCTTTAACTTTTACAATATTACATTTTCCACAGTATTTTTATGTTTTTTATATATTCTTTTATGAATTTTATTGTAATCTTTGAAATTAGCTAAAAATAAGCAAAAATAGCTGGTAATTTATCAAAAAATACTATATAATACACATAAATACTCTCCCTTCCATAGTTATACTTGAAAGGAGGTGAAATAAGTAATGGCTGGGAGTATAGAAAAAAGAGGAAAAAACAGTTACAGGTTAACAGTATCAGAAGGATTTGACCTAAATGGAAGACCAATGATACACAGAAAAACTATTCATGGAACAAAAAAAGAAGCAGAAGTTGAACTAGCAAAATTTGTTACTGAAGTACAAAATGGTTTAGTTATAGATGGTAAATCTCT